>JAFNXT010000174.1 GCA_017378975.1 Oscillospiraceae bacterium | reverse complement strand
GGGTCGGTGACCCGCCCCTACGGTGTTCGACCAACGTCCGTTCCCTATCTGTAGGGGAGGGTCATCGACCCTCCCTTCACGGTCCGGCAGGACCGTGCAAGTGGTACCGTGTCGCTTTCCGGGATCCCATGGATCCCGGACGGGCGGGTCAGGAGACCCGCCCCTACGGTCATCCTGCACGTCCCCCGTAGGGTGGCACGGCGTTAGCCGTGACGGAGGGAGCCTGAGCGGCGGGGGCGGTATGGGATGGGAGGTAGGCGTGGGCAGATCATACAAACAAAAGTCTTTTTCCTGGATACACTTTTTTGTTGCAAATCGATCGGAAAAAGGGTATGATATGATAGAAGACGGATACGCACTGCTTGAGATAAGGAGGGCATGTGTGAACAGGACAGAAGCATTGGACGAATACGCCAGAGCCCTTCGGGGCGGTCAGCGTGAATATAAAGAACGGGTCAGCGCCGGGCAGAACCCCTATCCCAAGGTGTTGGACGAACTGCTGGCCGACATCCCCACAGGGTCTACCCAGAACGTGGGGCTGGTGGAGATCCCCATGGAGCGGATCGTGGGCACCCGGACCGGTGGACGGATCTGGGCCTTCACCGCGGGGTTCCAGCCGCTGTTGGATACGGACAGCGAATTCGCCGTCAAGTGGGTGAACCTGTGTATGGCCCACCTGTCGGACGAGGGCATCCGTGAGCCCATCGTTTGCTATGAATACTACGGCGAGTTCTACATACAGGAGGGCAACAAACGGGTCAGTGTGCTGAAGCACTTCGGCGCCGCCCGGATCAGTGCCAACGTGATCCGGATCATCCCGGAAGAGGATGGCACCCCCCGGCGGAAGGCCTATGGAGAATTCCTGGAGTTTTACAAAGCCTCCGGGCTGTATACGATCCAGTACCGCCGTCCCGGTGACTATCAGCGGTTACTGTCCGCGCTGGGCAAGGAGCCCGGAGAGGTCTGGACCGATCGGGAGCGGTTGACGGTCAACGCCTATTTCCAGTATTTCCGGGAGGCCTTCGATGCCCTCAACGGCAAGATGCTGGACATGGATCCGGAGGAGGCCCTCCTCATGTGGCTCCGGGTGTATCCCTTCCGGGACCTGGGCAAGCTATCCACGGAGGAGCTGAAAAAGACCCTTTCCGCGATCTGGGAGGATCTGACCTCCCTTTCTCAGGATACCCCTGTGAAGGTGGAGACCGCCACCCCCAAGGCCCGGAGCGGCATTTTGGGCCGGATCATCACCGCCGGGCCGGACAAGCTCAACGTGGCCTTCATCCATCAGATGGACTGCGAGCGCAGTGGTTGGGTCCGTTCCCATGACGAGGGGCGACTGTATCTGGAGGAAGTGATGGCCGGTGCCGTCACCACCCAGAGCTTTTTCGATAAGGATACCCCGGAGGAGGCGGAGGCGGCCATCGATGAGGCGGTGGCCAACGGCGCTCAGGTGGTGTTCACCACCAGCCCTCAGTTGGGACGGGCCACGCTTCGTGCCGCGATCAAATGGCCCAAGGTGCGGTTCCTGAACTGCTCCGTGGAGATCCCCTATTCCAGCATCCGGACCTATTACAGCCGGATGTATGAGGCCAAGTTCATCACCGGTGCCATTGCCGGTGCCATGGCCAACAATGACAAGATCGGCTATATCGCCGCGTACCCCATCTACGGTGAGCCCGCCTCGATCAATGCCTTCGCTCTGGGTGCCCAGATGACCAACCCCCGTGCCACCATCGACCTGCGCTGGTCCTGCCAGTCCGGCACCCCGGTGGTGGACTTCATCCGGGAAGGCATCCGGGTGATCTCCAACCGGGAGGTCCCCAGTCAGCAGAAGATCTACATGGATTTCTGCAACTACGGCACCTATCAGGTGGGGGAGGACGGGGCCCTGAGCCCCCTTGGGTCCCCCTGCTGGCTCTGGGGCAAGTTCTATGAGAACGTGATCCGGTCCATCCAGTCCGGTGCATGGGACTTGGGCCGCAACGAGCGGCGGGCCGTGAACTACTGGTGGGGCATGGACAGCGGCGTGGTGGACGTCCGGCTTTCCGAGAAGCTTCCGGAGGGCGTACGGGTGCTGGCGGAGCTCCTGCGCAAGGGCCTCCGGGCCGGTACCGTCGATCCCTTCCACCGACAGATCATCGATCAGTCCGGCACCCTCCGCAACGACGGCGGCCGGACCCTGACCCCTGACGAGATCCTCCGCATGGACTGGCTGTGCCACAATGTGGAGGGCTGTATCCCCCGATTTGACGAGATCATGCCTATGTCCCGTGCCATGGTACGGGAGCTGGGCGTATATAAAGATGAGATCCCAGCCGAAAAGGAGGCACCGCTGTGAAGATCCTTGCCGTTTCCGATGAAGAATGCGCCGCCCTGTGGGACAACTATGTTCCGGGCCGGCTGAAAGATTACGACCTGATCATCTCCTGCGGTGACCTGAAGGCGGATTATCTGTCCTTCCTCGTGACCATGGGGCGTTGCCCCGTGCTCTACGTCCACGGCAACCATGATACCTCTTACGCCAACTTCCCTCCGGAGGGCTGTGACTGCATCGACGGGGCGCTGGTGGAGTACAACGGTCTGCGGATCTTAGGTCTGGGGGGCTGTCTGCGGTATCACCCCGGAGACCATCAGTACACCGATGCCCAGATGCGCCGCCGGATCGCCAAGCTCCATTGGAAGATCCGCCGCATGGGCGGCATCGATCTGGTGGTGACCCATTCGCCGCCCTACGGCGTGGGGGACGCGGAGGATCCGGCCCATCACGGCTTTGAAGCGCTGTTGGAGCTGATCGCCCTGTACAAGCCCAAATATCTGATCCACGGCCACGTCCACCTTCGCTACGGCAACGACCAACGGGAACGCCGCTACGGCGACACGGACGTGATCAACGTGTCCGAGCGTTACGTTCTGGACATCCCGGACCGTCCCTTCCCCGAAAAACGCCGGGGACAACTGGTCTGGAAGACGAAGTACAAAGACTGAAACGGGTAGGGCGGGGGCAAGCCCCCGCCCTACGGAATGCAAAGGAGGGGGTCTGAGCCATGTTTCCCGGTTTTACGGCTGAGACGATCGATTTTTTGTGGGGCATCCGCATGAACAATGACAGGGACTGGTTCCAGGCCCATAAAAAGGATTATGTGGATACCCTTTATGAGCCCATGAAGGCATTGGGGCAGGCGTTGTTCCAGCCCTTTCTGGACCGGCCCGGCAATATCCTGAAGGTGAGCCGGATCTATCGGGATGCCCGGCTGCACCATCCACAGCCTTATAAAGAGAGCCTGTGGATCTGCATCCGGAAGGATGTAGAATGGTGGGCGGAGGCACCCTGCCTGTACTTCGAGATTGACCCTGACGGGGCCCATTACGGGCTGTTCTGGTGGCAGGGGAAGACGGCCGCCATGGAGGCCTTCCGAAAACGGATCGCCGCCCGGCCCGATGAGTTTTTGGATCTGATCCGGGATACCGAGGCGGCGGTGGGCCAGCCGGTGACGGCGGAATGCTATAAAAGGCCCAAGGTGCCGGAAGATCCCCGGCTGGAGCCTTACTACGCCTGGCGGCGGCAGATCGGCTGTGTCCGCCAGATCGGGCCGGGACCGGCGCTGTTCAGCCCGGAGCTGGCCTCCGAGGTGTCAGATTTCTTTGAGAAGCTGGTGCCGCTGTATGAATATTTGTACCGGTTCGTCGAATGACGCTCTGTAGGGCGAAGGCATGCCTTCGCCGCCGCAGGACGGCGGATACCGGATACGATGAGGTCGCCCTTGGGGGCGACGGCGAGGGCATGCCCTCGCCCTACGGATATGTTCAAAGAAAAAAGGAGATAGATATCATGAAGAACACGATTTTTAAGGGTATGGCTACTGCCATCGTCACCCCTATGACCGCTGACGGCATCGATTATGAGGCTCTGGGGCGTTTCATCGACTTCCAGATCGAAAACGGCATCAACGCCATCGTGGTCATGGGCACCACCGGCGAGAACGCTACCATCGAGCCTGCCGATCAGAAGGAGGTCATCCGCTTCACCGTGGAGAAGGTGGCGAAGCGTGTCCCTGTGATCGCCGGTACCGGCACCAACAACACCGCCCACGTCCTGCACAACACCAGGAACGCCTGCGAGGTGGGTGCCGACGCGATCCTGGTGGTGACTCCCTACTACAATAAGGCCACCCAGAACGGTCTGGTGGAGCACTTCACCGCCGTGGCGGACGCTTCCACCGTGCCTGTGATCCTCTACAACGTCCCCAGCCGTACCGGCTGTAACCTCCAGCCCAAGACCGTGGCACGGCTCGCCGAGCATCCCAACATCGTGGGTCTGAAGGAAGCCGCCGGCAATATGGCCCAGATGGTGGAGCTCATGCGTCTGTGCGGCGACAAGCTGGACATCTACTCCGGCGAGGACGCCCTGACTGTGCCCATGATGGCCATGGGCGGCGCCGGTACCATCAGCGTGCTGTCCAACGTGGTGCCCAAGGCATCCGTGGCCATGACCGATGCCTGTCTGGCCGGTGACTACGCCACCGCCGCCAGGATGCAGTGCGATCTGCTGCCCCTGATCGATGCCCTCTTCAGCGAGGTCAACCCCATCCCTGCCAAGGCGGCGGTCTCTGCCATGGGCTTCGGCGAGGAGCACCTGCGTCTGCCCCTGACCCCCATGGAGGATGCCACCCGTGCCAACCTCTATGAGCAGATGAGAAAGCAGGGTGTGGAGGTATGAAGGTAGTCCTTTGCGGCGCCAACGGCGCCATGGGTAAGCTGATCGATGAGATCCTGGGCGCCGAGTGCGTGGGCCGGGTCTCCATCGACGGTGAGAACGGCGTCCCCAAGACCTTCGCCGAGCTGGGCAAGGTGGAGGCGGACGTGGTGATCGATTTTTCCCATCACTCCGCCATCGCGGACGTGCTGGAATATACCAAGTCCATCGGTGCCGCCGTGGTGGTGGGCACCACCGGCCACACTCCCGAGGAGAAGGCCATGATCGATGAAGCGGCGAAGGAGATCCCCGTGTTCTTCACCGGCAACGTCAGCATGGGCATCGCCGTGCTGTGCCGGTTGGCCAAGCAGGCCGCCTCTTACTTCCCGGACGCGGACATCGAGATCGTGGAGGTCCATCACACCCGGAAGGTGGATGCCCCCAGCGGTACTGCCCTGATGCTCTTCAACGCCATCAAGGAGGTCCGTCCCGAGGCTGTTGCCAACTGCGGCCGTGCCGGGGAAGGCAAGCGGACCAAGGAGGAGATCGGTATCTCCGCCCTGCGGCTGGGCAATGTGGTGGGCATCCATGAGGTGCATATCCACACCGGCAACCAGTCTTTGACCCTGAAGCATGAGTCCGGCTCCCGTGCCATGCTGGCCGACGGCGCTGTGGCCGCCGCCCGGTTCATGGTGGGCAAGGGCAAGGGACTTTACAACATGGAAGATATTTTGGGCTGAGTTGTTAGATATGAGATACGAGATATCCCATATCTGCGCCTATCTCGTATCTCATATCTCGTATCCCGTATCTTTTGAACAGGAGGGACGATGATGGAAGCCTACTACATGAACGGTGCGGGCAATGATTTTATGGTGATCGATGCCCGGGGGCTGGAGATGGACTTTTCCGATCTGGCGGTGAAGGCCTGTCAGATCTGCGGGGCCGACGGCTTCATGGCGGTGGACCATTCCGAAAAGGCTGATTTCAAGCTCCATTTCTACAATGCCGACGGCTCCCGTGGCGAGATGTGCGGCAACGGTGCCCGATGCATCTGCCGGTTCGCCTATGACATGGGCATCGCCGGAGCGCAGATGGTGGTGGAGACCGACGCCGGACTGGTCTACGGCCAGAGGCTGTCGGAAAGCCAGTACCGGGTGCGGCTGAATGAGCCCGGCGCTCTGGATCTGCACCGGAAGGGCGATATCGCCTATGTGGAGCTGGGAGATCCCGGTGTGCCCCATGCGGTGGTGCGGGTGGAGGGCCTGCGCTGGGACCGGAAGGAAGAGCTCCATGACTGGGCTCAGGGTCTGCGCTACGACCCGGCCTTCCCCAAGGGTGCCAATGTGAACATGTATGACTGGATCGATGGAGATTCGATCCGGATCCTGACCTTCGAGCGTGGCGTGGAGGATTACACGCTGGCCTGCGGTACCGGCAGCGCGTCTACGGTGGTGGTGCTGTGGCTCCAGGGCAAGGTCCCCACGGGTGCGCTGACGGTGGAGAACCCCGGCGGCACTCTCCGTGTCACCGTGAAGGGCACCGGCGGTCAGGTGGAAGAGCTGACGCTGGAAGGCCCCACGGAAGTGGTGCGTAAGTACGAGATCTGATATCTTCATAGCGTAGGGCGGGGGCTTGCCCCTGCCGCCGCGGATATTCAGGATCTGAGGCTGATAGGTGTGTTCGTTCATCGCCCGTTGGGCGAAGATCACCGGCGGGGGCAAGCCCCCGCCCTACATTGATATGGAAGGATCCACAAGATGACGATCCAAGAGTATATAGACAAGCTTTCTCTGGAGGAGAAGGCCGTTTTGTTACAGGGGAAGACCCCGTGGACCACATGGGACGTGCCCCGGCTGTTATTGCCGTCCATGTTCCTTGCCGACGGGCCCCACGGTATGCGGCGGCAGGCCGGGTCCGAGGACCATCTGGGGCTCAACGCTTCGGAGCCTGCCACCTGTTTCCCCACGGCATCTACCATGGCCTGTTCATGGGATCCGGCATTGGGCGAGGAGCTGGGACAGGCTTTGGGCAGAGAAGCCGCCGCCAGCGATGTCCATGTGGTGCTGGGACCGGGGCTGAACCTCCAGCGTTCCCCCTTGTGTGGGCGTAATTTTGAATATTTCTCCGAGGACCCCCATCTGTCGGGCAAAATGGCCGCAGGCTATGTCCGGGGCATCCAGTCCAGAGGTGTGGCGGCTTGTCTGAAGCATTTCGCCGCCAACTCTCAGGAGGATGGCCGGATGAGCGTGGACTCGGTGGTGGACGAGCGGACGTTACGGGAGCTGTACCTCACGGGCTTCGAGATCGCCGTGAAGGAAGGCCGCGCCAAGGCCGTCATGTCCGCGTATAACAAGGTCAACGGTACTTATGCCGACGAGGACCCCAAGCTCCTGACGGATATTCTGCGGCGGGAATGGGGCTTCGATGGCTTCGTGGTGTCCGACTGGGGCGCTTGCAACGATCCCGTGGCGGCGATCGAAGCCGGTTCGGCCCTCAATATGCCCGATCCCGGTCTGGGGAACGCCCACCGGGTCTGTCAGGCAGTCCGGGAGGGCCGGTTGCCGGAGTCGAAGCTGGACGACCGGCTTCGGGAGCTGTTGCCGCTGGTGTTTGCCACCCGGAAGACCGTGGCGGCATCACCCAAGACCTTCGACCGGGAGGCCCATCATGATCTGGCAAGACGCTGTGCCGAGGGCTCGGCGGTCCTTTTGGAGAACGACGGGATCCTGCCCCTGTCCGGCGCGGACCGGGTGGCCCTGATCGGCGACTATGCTACGACGCCCCGGTATCAGGGGGAGGGCTCTTCCAAGGTCAACGCCACCCGTGTGGACACGCTGGCGCAGGCTCTGCGGCAGGCCGGGGCAGACCTCGTGTGCGCACAGGGCTTCCGGGCCGATGGGAAAAAGGAACGCCGCCTGATCGACGAGGCGGTGGAAGCCGCCCGGCAGGCCAAGGTGGCGGTGCTGTGTGTGGGCTCCGATCCTCTGGCGGACCGGGAGGGACAGGACCGTAACGGTCTGGACCTGCCGGTGGCACAGCAGAAGCTGATCCGGGCCGTGGGGAACGTCAATCCCAACGTGGTGCTGGTCGTTTTCGGCGGCGGTCCTGTGCTGGTACCGCAGGGGTGCCGGGCAGTACTGTACGTCGGTCTTTCGGGACAGGCCGGTGCCACTGCCATGGCGGACATCCTGCTGGGCAAGGTGTCCCCCAGCGGCCATCTGGCTCAGAGTTGGCCGGAACGGCTGGAGGATCTGCCCTGTCACCGTTATTATGGGAAACGGGGCCCCACCGCCCAGTATCGGGAGGGCCTGTATGTGGGCTACCGCTACTTCGAGACGGTGGATAAGCCGGTCCGGTATCCCTTCGGTCACGGTCTGAGCTACACCACCTTCCGCTATGCGGACCTGACGGTGGACCGGGGGAGCGTCAGCTTCACCCTGACCAATACGGGCGATATGGACGGTGCCGAGGTGGCGCAGGTCTATATCGGCGCCACCACCGGCAAGGTGTTCCGCCCCAAACGGGAGCTGAAGGCCTTCCAAAAGGTATTTTTGAAGGCCGGAGAAACGAAAAAGGTCCAGATCCCTCTGGACGAAACGGCATTTCGGTATTATAATGTAAATACTGGAAAATGGGAGATGGAGACGGCTCATTATACCGTCAGCGTGGGTGGAAGCGTCCGGGATCTGCGGCTGAACGCCACGGTCCGGCTGATCGGCACCGATGCGCCCTGCCCCTATGGGGCCATGCCCAGCTATGACACCGGCACCGTCACCGATGTGCCGGACTATGAATTCACCGCTCTGCTGGGCCGTGAGATCCCGGAGAATCAGTGGCCCGCCCAGATCGGCATCAACGATCCTTTGTGGCGGTCCCGGGAGGCGGCTTCCGGCTTCTTCCGGTGGCTGTATCGCCGTCTGGACCACAGGGTCCGAAAGAAGCAGGATCTGAACGTCCTGTTCGTGCTGAACATGCCCATCCGTGCCATGGCGCAGATGACCCGTGGCAAGATCAGCCACGCCATGACGGAGGATATCCTCCATATGGTCAACGGCCACTTCTGGGCCGCGCTGCCCCGACTGATCCGGGGCTGGACCACTGCCCGGAAGATCCGTCGGGACTATGATAAAGAACTGCGCTACGGGCCGAGAGAGTGATGGGCCCCAGGGCGGGGGCAAGCCTCCGCCATACATAGAGATCGGGAAGGGAGGGACCGTCCGGGAGATGGACGAACAGCAGGAACACTTACTGGAAACACTTTATCTGCAGCTGTATGAGCGGCTGTTCGTATATGCCCGGAGCTGTCTGGGCTCTGCCGAATTGGCGGAGGAGGCGGTGCAGGAGACCTTCCGGATCGCCTGTCAGGTGCCGGAGAAGCTCTTCGGCAGTCCCGACCCCGCCGGCTGGCTGGTGCTGACCCAGCGGAACGTGATCCTGCGTTTCAGCCGGGACCGGCGGATGCTTCGGAAGGTACTGGAGGACCATCAGGCCTTGTATACACAGGAAACGGCGCAGGAGCCGTCTTTGGAGCTGATGCTCCTGTGGGCGGACCGGAAGCTGTCGGAGGACCTGTCCCTGTTGTGGGCCTACGCCGTGGAGGGTCGCTCCCATCGGGAGCTGGCCCGGGAGCGTGACATCACCGTGGAATGCTGCCGCAAGCGGCTCCAGCGGGCACGGGACCGGCTGAAGGAAAGGCTGGGTGCCCTATGAGAGAGGTAAAAACGGATCGTCAGATCCGGATCATGAGAGGAGGAAAACACAGTGTCCCAAAATAAGGAACAGTGGACCCGGATGACCACCGGAGAGCTGGAGGGGATGCTCACACAGGATCTGCAGACACAGACCCTGTCGGCGGAGGAGATACTGACCATATCTCAGACGCTACTGGACAGATCACCGGAGCTGGGCTCCGGGACCTCGGCGCAAGTCTCTTTGGAACGGCACCGGCAGGAGTGGCCAAAGAAGTATCGCCGTCCGTTCCGCCGGACCCTGCTGATCGCGGCGGTGCTGGCAGGATCCATGATCCTGTCCATGCTGGCCGGTGCCAGCGGCGGACGGAGGCTTCGGCAAGTGGTGGGTGCCTGGGATGTGTATGGCTTCCACTTCGTGCTGGCGGAGCCGGTGG
>JAFNXT010000001.1 GCA_017378975.1 Oscillospiraceae bacterium | reverse complement strand
GCTGGTACAGGCAGAGCCGGAGGATGCCTGAACGCCCTTCATATCCAGCAGGAGCAGCAGGCTCTCGCCTTCGATGCCCTCGAAGCAGAAGCTGACGTTACCGGGGAGCCGGTTCTCAGGATCGCCATTGAGCGCGCAGTGGGGGATCTGGCTGAGACCTGCGATCAGCTTGTCACGCATGGCAACGACCTTGGCGGTATTCTCCTCCAGATGGGCCAGCGCGTCCTCCAGCGCCGCCACCATGCCGCAGATACCGGCCAGATTCTCGGTACCGGCCCGCTTGCCACGCTCCTGAGCACCGCCCTCGATCACATTGGTCAGAGCGATGCCTCTGCGGCAGTACAGCGCGCCCACGCCCTTGGGTCCGTGGAACTTGTGACCGGACAGACTCAGCATATCGATGTTCTGTTCCTTCACATCGATCGACAGATGGCCCACGGCCTGCACCGCGTCGGTATGGAACAGCACACCGGCCTCCTTGCACACCGCACCGATCTCGGCGATGGGCAGTACGGAGCCGATCTCATTGTTGGCATACATGGTGGTGACCAGACAGGTATCCTCCCGGATCGCGTCCTTCACCTGCTGTGCGGTGACGTTGTGGCCCTCCTTCACGTCAAGCAAAGTCACCTCGAAGCCCTCCTTCTCCAGCTTCTGGAGGGTGTGGAGCACGGCATGATGCTCGAAAGCAGTGGAGATGATGTGCCGCTTGCCCTTCCGGGCACCCAGACGGGCGGCAGACACGATGGCCTGATTGTCCGCCTCACTGCCGCCGGAGGTGAAATAGACCTCCCTCGGCTCACAGCCCAGACACTTGGCCACCCGGGCACGGGCATCCTCCAGCACTTCCTTGGCCTCCTGACCCACAGAATGCAGGCTGGAGGGGTTGCCGTAAATATTCTCAAAGCAAGGCACCATGGCCTCGATCGCCACCCGGCTCATCTTCGTCGTGGCGGCGTTGTCCGCATAAACTCTCATACGGATACCTCCTTAGGATACACCTAGTATTCTTGTGGGTAATATAGCACCTTTTACCTACTTTGTCAATAGGTGAAACAGGCTATGTAAGACCGGGGTCTCCCCCGGCCGTACGATGCGTCCTTACCTCCGGAACGTCTCCATCCCGGCGGAATCCTCCGCCAGCTTGCTGGCCTGATACAGAAGCGCCGCCGCTTCGGCCCGGTCCAGCACATCCGCGTCCACTTCGATCCCGTTCTCCGACATGGCGCTCATGGCGGTGACGGCCCAGGCCGGCAGATCGCCCTCGTTCTCCTTGCCCACGGTCACCGTGGACACCGGCAGATCCAGCGCGTTCTGCACCATCAGCGCCGCCTCAGCCCCGGTCACAGGCTCCTGCGCCCGGAACGTGTCCCCATGGGGCCACCCGGCGCTGATCCCCGTCCGGAGGGCCGCCGCCAGATAGGGCTTCAGCCAATCGGGAGCCTCATCGGAAAAGCCGATGTTCGCCGCCTCCTGATCCACAGGCAGGTCCAGCGCCTTCACCAGCATGGTCAAAAACTCTCCCCGGCTCACGGACTTCTCCGGCTGGAAGCACAGGGCACCGCCCACCTGCTCCCCAACGAAGAGCCCCGTCTCCTTCATCCACTCGGCAGTGAACCGGCAGTCCATCCCCACTGTGTCGGTATACTGTTCCTTGGTGGCAGGCTTCAGGATCTCCACCGTCACCGTGGCCTCCCGGGACACCTTCCCGGCAGGATCGGTCACCGTGAAGGTGAAGGAATCGGTGCCCACCTTGTTCTTCTTGGGCGTGTACAGATAGGTCCCATCCTCAGAGACCGTGACGGTACCACGCCGGGGCTGACGGACCACGGTGTAGGTCAGCGCCTGTCCCTCGGGATCGGATGCCTTCAACTTCCCCTGACAGGGCAGGTCCCTATAGGTCTCCGCCGCCAGATCCTCCGCCACCGGCGCTTTGTCGGTCTTGCCAAGGATCGAGATGGTCATCTGGGTCTGCTCCCCCACCCGGTCCGAGCTGACCGGCAGATAGGTCATGACCGCCTCCCGGTCTTCTTCCGTCAGAAGCGGACGGAAGGTCAGCTTCTCAAGCTGTTCCGCCGTCAGGATGTCCCCGGGCCGGATCACCCGGGTGCCCAGAAGCACGGTCCCGGTATCCGCCGCCGGGAGCCCCGTGACACAGATCCCCTCCAGCGCCTCCCCGGACAGCTCCTCCGCTGAGAAGCAGTACACCTGATCACACTCGACCTGCGCGGCCGTCACGCCCCCCACCAGCCCCAGCACCACACCAAGACACAGCAAAAGGCAAAGGATACGTTTACGAACCATCGGATAAGTCCCCTCCTATATATTTGAGATCGGTCCTAGTGTTTACCGCCGGAGGAGAAACTATGCAAAGAACCTGCCCCTCGCCCCCTTCCCCGTAGGGGCGGGCCAGTGACCCGCCCTTCACGGTCCGGCAGGACCGTGCAAGTGGTGCTTCGTCGCATTCCGGGATCCCATGGATCCCGGAAGGGCGGGTCAGGAGACCTGCCCCTACGGTCATCCTGCACGTCCCCCCCGTAGGGTGGCACGGCGTTAGCCGTGACGGAGGGAGCCATCGCCCACGCAGTGGGCGATGTGGTTTTGCTCCGC
>JAFNXT010000016.1 GCA_017378975.1 Oscillospiraceae bacterium | reverse complement strand
GGGCATGCCCTCGCCGTCACAGTCCGGCAGGACTGTGCAGAAGATGCCGGTCAGTTGAGTACGTCGCACCACAAAGAACGATCCAAAATCGTAGTGTCAGCGTCTATTCAAAGATCCTGCTTCCACCCTTTTTTATGTCCATAGACTGCAACGAAGGAAAACAGGACACCCATCACGGCCACCAGGACCCAGGGGAAACCGGCACCGGTCTGCGAGCAGGTACGCAGGCACAGCCATGTGATCACGGCCAAGAACGACCCGGACAGCAACAGGAACCAGACGGTCTTCGTCCAGGTCTTCACGCCGTCGCCGTGGAATACGCAATAAGAAATCAACCAAACGATTCCCAAGATCAGGATGAAGCCGATATACTTACCAGCCTCTACGATCATTTCCAGCATAGCTCTCCTCCTGAAATATCATCCATCGGACAGTTCCAGATCCACCGGTCCATAGAACTCTGCCACGGCCCTGCGGCAATACGGATCATCCGGCAGTAAAATGGTCTTGCCGGAGTTGCGAAGGAAAAAGCCCACCTTGGAGTTCCCCTTTGCGATCTTCTTCCCACCGGACTTCAGCAGGACCAGCAGTTTGGTGTTGCCATAGTCCATGGCCGTCACCTGACTGATCTGCCCCCACGGGACGTCCGGCGTTTTCAGCCGCCGATCTCTGTGGATCCCCTCCCGGGTCAGTATGATATCGCCATAAAGCAGATAGTGGCACAGCAAGGCGTACAGCCCTCCACCACCCATGACCACAGCGATCCACCACAGGACCGCACCCCACAGAGTACCGATCCTGTAAGATACAGCGTAATAGATCAATAACAGCAGGATCATGCAAAGCGTCGTTGACCAGTAAGTATCAACAGCAGGCGGTCGAGTCACATAGCGATCTTCTCCCATGGTCTTCCCCTTTCAAACATAGCCATCGATCTGTCAACAGGAATGGGGGATAAGCCGTCCCGATCATACTGTAACATCCAACCTATGTATGTCCATCGTAGGGCGAGGGCATGCCCTCGCCGTCACGGTCCGGGAGGACCGTGCAACACATAGGTACGCCCTACGGGCGATGTGTTTTCGCCTTCGGCGAAAACACCGGTGGGGGCATGCCCCCACCCTACATCACGAAGGACCTGTCGTCAGGACCCGAAGGTGAAATAGAGATTGGTGAAGCCCACGCCTTCCTCATTCTCCATGAAGGTGTAGTTCACTTCAAAGGTGGTGCCGTCATCCAGCTCCACATGGAACTGGCCCCGGTCCTCCCCTTCTTTGAGCTGGACGAAGCCACCGGACTCCAGCAGGACCTTCTCCATCTTGGTGATCTGGCGGCCCTTGACATACTGGGAAAGGCCCTTCATCCGGGTCTGGGCATCCGTCCTGGACTTGCTGGGGTGCATCAGCTCTGCCGCGGCTTCGAAGTCTTCTGCCGCCATCGCCGTCAGGGCCTCCTTGGTATAGACCTCCGGGTCCGGCTCCAGCTTGCTGCAGCCGGCCAGACTCACGATGATCAGCAGCACTGCTACCATCCGTATCAGTTTTTTCATCATGGAACTTGCTCCTTAAACGCGCAGACCGGGAGGGAGGCAACTCCCTCCCGGCTGTTATGCGGGAAATATCCAAATGGGCGATGTAGGGGCGACCATTGGTCGTCCACGGACGTGCGATGCACGCCCCTACGATATCATCTTACAGATCCAGGTAGCTGTCGGAGTACAGGACGTGGTTCTTGAAGATGTCGCAGGACTTGATGGTCTCCATCAGACGCAGGTCGTTGGGGTTGACGATGGCGGAGGTCAGACCCTGCATCATGCACATGGCCACCAGAGCGGAGTCCATGATGGGACGGACGTTCTTGGGAGCGCCGTTGGAGTTGTTGGACAGACCACCGGTGGACTTCAGGCCCTTCTCGGAGAACATCTTGATGGCCTCCAGGACCTCCATCTGCTTGTCCTGCATGCCCTTGACGACCAGGAACAGGGGGTCGAACCACAGATCGTCGGAGGTCATGCCCAGGGACAGACCACGCTCCAGCATGTTGTCGCAGTGGACCATACGCTCCTCGTTGTCCTTGGCGATACCGTCAGCGGAACACAGAGCGATACAGATAGCATCGTTGGCAGCAGCCAGATCGATGTAGCCGATACGGGAACCTGCGTCAGCAGAGTTAACGATGGGCTTACCGTTGGTGCGGTTGTAAACCTTGATACCGGCTTCGATAGCACGCATGTTGGCAGTATCCAGTGCCAGAGGAACATTGTTGAAGTTCTCCTGCAGCAGCTTGACAGCCCACATCATGCGCTCGGGACCGTCCTTCTCAGCGGGGCCGATGTTGACGTCCAG
>JAFNXT010000173.1 GCA_017378975.1 Oscillospiraceae bacterium | reverse complement strand
GGGAGAGAATACGTTTAGGTTTTCTCTATGTTTATAAAGAACTCATAACTTTTCGGGTCTTCTCTCCCCCAGTCAGCTACGCTGACAGCCCCCTCATCATAAGCGCCCGCAGGCGCTATGCAAGCGAGCAACCGGCGAAGCCGGCTCTTAGCGAGTCGCAGAGGGGGCCGGGGCGCGGAGCACCTTTTTCGACACGCTGAGCCTCCTACTTCTGTGGGAGGCTTTCGTCATGCGTGAGCCGTACGGGGATCGGGGCGGCTTTTTTGTAGGGCGGGGGCTTGCCCCCGCCGGTGGTTTCGCCAACGGCGAAGCCACAAGGACTGCGGCGGCGAAGGCATGCCTTCGCCCTACATCCTCATTTGGATCCACGCCGTTCCCAGAATGCCTCGATCTGGGCGCGGTCGGCCTTCACGCTCCCTTGGAAGAAGCCGGGCTTACCGCCGCCACGTCCGTTCAGGGCGGCGTTCATGGCCTTGCCCAGCTCCCTCAGATCCCCCTCACGGCAGATCATGGCGACCATATGCCCCTCATCCTTGGGGCAGAACACGGCGGCGATGCCGCCGCAACGGTCCGCGATCCGGTCCGCCAGCTCCCGCAGAGCCGCAGGCTCCAGCCCCTCGTGGAACCACAGCACGTCCCCCTTCCCGGCGAAACGCTCCGCCACCGCGTCGAAGATCTGCCGCTCCAGTCCCGTGATCCGGTACTCCAGCTCCGCCAGCCGCTCATTCATCCGCCGGGCGGCGGCGCCGGTCTCCATGATCTTGGCAGAAAAGGCCTGAGACACCTGCCGGTTCTGATCGTAGGCCTCGTTCAGCAGCATCAGCGCCCGACGGCCGCAGGCCATCTCGATCCTCACGCCCTGATGGAACTTGACGCAGGAGAAGAGCTTCACCAGCCCCACCTGCCCCGTGGTCTCCACATGGACACCACAGCAGGCACAGCTATCCACGCCCGGGATCTGCACGATCCGGACCGGCCAGGGGAGCACTCTCTTGGACCGGTAGGCCACCTCCGGCAGTTCCGACGGCTCAGGGACCCAGCGCCGCACGGGCAGGTCCTGCCAGATGGCGGCGTTGACCTGCGCTTCGATCATGGGCAGATCCTCCGGGGGCACCGGGCCGTCGAAGTCGATGGTGATCACCTCGGACCCCACATGGAAGCCCACATTGTGACAGCCATACCGGCCGCAGATCACACCGGAGACCATATGCTCACCGGTGTGCTGTTGCATCAGGTCGAACCGCCGGTCCCAGTCGATCCGGCCCTCCACGGTGGTGCCCACCGCCAAGGGGCCCTGACACAGGTGTACCACCTCGTCCCCCCGTTCCTGCACATCCAGCACCGCCACACCGTCCAAGGTCCCCAGATCGCAGGCCTGTCCGCCGCCCTCCGGGTAGAACACGGTGGCATCCAGCGTCACCAGCCACCCCTTTCCCGTGGCTTCACAGCCTGTGACCACCGCGGTGGCTTCCGTGAGGGAACTGTCTTCGTAATAAAGCTTTCGGGTCATATGGGACCTCCTGTTGGTATTCTTGAGGATAATCTACCACATTCGGCTACAAAATGCATCATATTTTTTCTCTGACCCCTTGGATCTTGGTTCACAATATGTTAAAATATTAAAAAATATGGTCTAAGGAGGGATCCTGATGCCCGGTAACTACGCCCATTTCCGTTTCGGTTCGGAGCTTCTGCCCCTGATGCCCCCGGAGGTCCGGCGGACCGTGGGGCGGTTCCGCCAGCTCTACGACATGGGGCTCCACGGCCCGGATGTCCTGCTGTACCACGACCCGGTGATCCGGGACAAGACGGTGAAGCTCAGCTCCAAGCTCCATCAGCAGACCGGCACCGCCTTCTTCGGACGGGTCTGCCGCACGGTACGCATGAACTGGTCCGAGGGTGCCACGGCATATCTGTACGGTCTTCTGGCCCATTATGTGCTGGATTCCATGTGCCACCCCTACATCAGCCGGATGTCGGAGGCCGGGAAGGCCACCCATATCCAGATCGAAACGGAGTTCGACCGGTCTTTGCTGATGCAGGACGGCAAGACGCCGCCCCATCTGTACGACCAGACGGGCCATATGCGCCTGACCCCCGGGGAATGCCAGACGGCGGCCCTGTTCTATCCCGGTGTCAGCCCCTCGGCCATGGGCAGGTGCGTGAAGAACATGGCCCGGAGCTGTAAGTTCCTGACCATGCCGCAGGGCCTCCGACGGGAACTGACCACCAAGGCCATGAGCTTGGTAGTGCCGGGAACGGTGGACCTTGTGATGCCCGTGGGCCCCGACCGTAAGTGTCAGGCCATGGACAAGGACCTGCTCCGGCTCTATGACATGGCCAAGGAGCGTTACATCCCCTATCTGGAACAGCTCCAGGACCATCTGCGCCGTGGTACGCCCCTGTCCACGGACTTCTCCAAGATCTTCGGATAAACCACACGAAAGAGGTAACGTATGAAAAACAAACTGACTCCTTTGGAGCGGAGCTGGATCCTTTACGATATCGGCAACTCCGCCTTCATCCTGCTGGTGGCGACTCTGATCCCCATCTGGTTCGAATCCCTCACCACCGCCGCCGGTGTGCAGGACGATTATCTGTCCCTGTGGAGCTTCGCCGGCTCCATCTCCACCGCGATCGTTGCCGTCCTTGGCCCGATCCTGGGCACGCTGGCAGACCATAAGGGCTTCAAAAAGCCGTTGTTCCTCGTCTGTATGCTGGTGGGCGCGCTGGGCTGTGCCCTGCTGGGCGGCCCTTGGGGCTATTTGGGCTTCCTCGTGATCTTCATCCTGGCCAAGGTGGGCTTCTCCTCCAGTCTGGTGTTCTACGACTCCATGCTGCCTGAGATCACCACCCAGACCCGGATCGACAGCATCTCCTCCATGGGCTATGCCTTCGGCTATATCGGCTCCGTGATCCCCTTCCTGCTGTGTCTGGTGCTGGTGCTGTTCTGCGACAGCTTCGGCATGACCGCAGGCACTGCCATGGTGATCGCTTTCCTGATCACCGCCGTGTGGTGGATCGTCTGCTCCCTGCCTTTGGCCAGACGTTACCGCCAGACTGCCTATGTGGAGGGTCAGGACCGGGCCGTCTCCGCTTCCTTCAAGCGGCTGGCCCAGACCTTCCGGGAAGCCAAACAGCATAAGCACATCTTCCTCTATCTGGTGGCGTTCTTCTTCTTCATCGATGGTGTGTACACGATCATCGACCTTGCCACCGCCTACGGCAAATCTCTGGGGCTGGACACCACGGGCCTGTTGCTGGCCCTCCTGCTGACCCAGATCGTGGCCTTCCCCTTCAGCATCCTCTTCGGCCGTCTGTCCGCCAAATACGACACCGGCAAGCTGATCAAAATCTCCATCGGGTGCTACACCTTCATCACCCTCTTCGCCGTGTTCCTGAAGTTCCAATGGCAGTTCTGGACGCTGGCGGTGCTGGTGGGCATGTTCCAGGGCGGCATCCAGGCTCTGAGCCGGTCCTACCTCGGCAAGATCATCCCCGCCGAGCAGAGCGGCGAGTACTACGGCCTCATGGACATCTGCGGCAAGGGCGCCAGCTTCGTGGGCACCATGCTGGTGGGCGTGGTCAGCGCGCTGGTGGGCGGCATCGAGTTCGACCTCTTCGGCTACGCTCTTCAGGGCGAGAGCCTGGCGGTGGGCACGCTGGTGATCCTCTTCGCCATCGGCTATGTCCTCTTCTGCAAGGCAGACAAGCTCAACAAAGAACGTTCCTGAGCACCAAAAACGCTGTCATCCCAAGGTCCTTGACGGTCTGGGATGACAGCGTTTTTTTATTCTGTTTTGATCTTCTTCCCGATCCGGCTCAGGGCCGCTTTCATGGCTTCGTAGGTGGCGGTGTCCACCTTGTCCACGCTGTTGGCTTCGTAGCCCTCGATCGCCTCCCGGATCCGCAGGATCCGCACAGAGGAGATCTCCGGCTCCGCGCCCTCTTCCTCTGGCTCGGTCATGGTGGTGACGGTGCAGATCGGGTCGTACCCCACGCCGCTGATCCGGGTCTCACCGGTGGCGTTGTCACGGGTGATCTCCAGATCCAGGATGATGGAGCTGTCGGTGCCTGCCCGTTCCCCGTCACCGAAGAAGTCGCCCAGGGACCATGCCACCACGGTGCCCGTCTCCTCATGATAGACCACATCCTGCAGATGATGGGAGTGGGTGCCGATGATGGCGTCCACGCCCTTCTTTTGCATCAGGGATGCGATGTCCTTCTGGGACTGGCTCACCTGCTGATTGTATTCACTGCCCCAATGGACCAGCGCCACGGTGATGTCCGGCTTCTCCAGTTCCACAGCATCCAGGATCTTGCCGATCCCTTCCTTATCCACCTTCTGATAGGTGCTGGTATAGTCGGTGTAAAGCAGGTTCACCTGTCCCTCGGCACCCACAGGCAGGCCCAGATCGTCCATGCCCTTGGTGAAGGCCACGAAGGCCACCTTCACCCCGTGGATCGACCGGAGGGTGAAGCCCTTCTGCCGCTGGACCTCCTCCTGCGAGGCGAAGGCGCCCACCGGCTCCAGTCCCTGCCGGCGCAGACCCTCCAAGGTCTGCTCCATGCCCAAAAGGCCGTTTTTCAAGGCATAGGAATTGGCCATCTGGACCATGTCCACGCCCATGGCGGACAGGGCCGCCGCCAGCTCCGGGGGCGCTTTGCCGTCGGCGGAGCCGTAGGGAGTGCCGCAGAGGTTGCCCTCGAAGTTCAGCACCGATGCGTCCGCTCCGGCCAGCAGAGGGGCCACATCCAAAAATACGTCTTTATAATCATAGCCATCCGGGGTCACGCCGGCAGCCACGGTCTTGTCCGTGACCACCAGATCACCGCCGAAGGCCAGATGGATCACGGTCTGGCCGGTGACGGGCCGGGTCGGTGCCGGGACGGTCTCGCCGGTGACGGCCTCCGGCCCCGGCGTAGCGGCATGGCGTACCAGCATGATCACCAGCGCGCACAGCCCCAGCGCCACAGCCGCGGCCGCCATCCCCATCAGTATCCTGCGCCGCCGGAGCTTCTGCTGTTGACGGCGTTTTTTATCCTCTTCCCGACGGCGCAACTGCCGCTGTCGGGTCTTTTCATGCTCTGAAGCCATCAGATCCCTCCTCCTGTTTCGTAGGGTGGGGGCATGCCCCCACCGGTGGTTTTGCTTCAGGCAAAACCACTTCGCCCGAAGGGCGAACATCGCGCCCGTTATCCGCAGTCCGCCAGACTGCGGCGGCGGAGGCATGCCTCCGCCCTACGCAAAGATCATTGCATCTTCTCCAGCTTCTCCAGCACCTGCGTGAAATACTCCGGCAGGGGGGCGAAGACCAGCACCGGGCGGCCGTCCTTGGGGTGGCGGAAGCACAGGGAACCGGCATGGAGGACCTGTGAGTCCTGACCCAGCTCCGGTTTTTTCCTTCCATACACCGTGTCCCCCAGGATCGGGTGGCCGATGTGGGCCATGTGGACACGGATCTGGTGGGTACGGCCGGTCTCCAGACGGCACCGGATGTGGGTGTAGCCCCGGTAACGGCGGACCACCTCCCAATGGGTGACGGCATGCTTGGAGTTCCGTTCCGTCACGGTCATCTTCTTCCGGTCACTGGGGTGCCGCCCGATGGGGGCATCCACGGTGCCGCTGTCCTCCCGGAAGGAGCCGCAGACGATCGCCTCATAGGTCCGGGCCATGGTGTGGTCCTTGAGCTGGCTGGCAAGGAAGGTATGGGCCCGGTCGTTCTTGGCCACTGCCAGAAGGCCCGAGGTATCCTTGTCGATCCGGTGGACGATGCCGGGCCGGAGCTCGCCGTTGATGCCGGACAGGTCATCGCCCAAGGCGTAGAGCAGACCGTTGACCAGCGTATCGTCCTGATGTCCGGCGGCAGGATGGACCACCAGCCCCTTGGGCTTGTCGATCACCAAAAGATCTTCGTCTTCATAGACGATCTTCAGATCCATTTGGGTGGGGACGATGTCCGTCTCCTTAGGCTCCGGGATGGTATACTCGACGGCATCGCCCACGGATAATTTGTCATTTTTCTTCCCGGGGCGCCCGTTGCGGCGGACCTGCCCCTCCTCGATCAGCCGCTGGGCGGCACTGCGGGTCAGCTCCGGCACGGCACGGGCAAGGAATGCGTCCAGACGCTCCCCGGACATATCGGCATACAGGATCATTTCTTGTCTTCCTTCCAGAATCCCTTGTTGAACAGGATCAGGCTCACCATCAGCGCGATACAGCCGCAGGTGATGAAGCAGTCCGCCACGTTGAACACGGGGAAGGTGATGAACTCCACCTCGATCATGTCCACCACGTAGCCCAGCCGGACCCGGTCGATCACATTGCCCAGACCGCCGCCCCAGATCGCGGCCAGACACCACCGCTCGAAGGTATTGAAGGGCATGGGCTTTTTGAAATACTCATACAGGAGCGCCGCCGTCAGCAGGACGAACAGCACCACGAAGACCCAGCGCATCCCCTGGAAGGAGGAGAAGGCCGCGCCAAAATTGCGGACGTAGGTCAGATGGAACAGCCCGTCCAAGGCCTCCACCTGAGAATACAGGGGGATCTGGGCCACCACCCAAAGCTTGGTCAGCTGATCGGCCACCACGATGGCGATGGCGAAAATAAGAAACACGATGAACGTCATGGATAGATCCTCCTTAATGGGCGGACGTAGGGGCGAGCATCGCTCGTCCGTAAACGCCACATGACCGGGTACGGACGACCGATGGTCGCCCCTACCGTACCTTATATCATACCATCCCACACAGGGATCGTCAAACGTTAAAAAAACCGCCCCGAGTATTCCCAGGACGGTGCTACGAAGAGCCGTATGTAAGTTATGCCAGATACTTCCCGGCGGCGACCCGAAAGGAATCGTACTCCACCTGAGAACAATTGGCCCGGACGTGGATGGGCTTCCTGAAGTCCAGACTGAACAGACCCATGAAGCTCTTGGCGTTGACCCAAACATGGTCATGCCCCACCAGTACCCGGAAGGGCTGGATCGTGGCGATCTCCACGAAATCCTGGACATCGGCGAAGGAACGTAACGCGATATCGAACTGCTTCAAGCTTTTTGCCTCCTAATGCTGTACAAACGCCGGGTCCTGTTGTATAATACCAAAATGATATCAGATTTTGAGTAAGATTTCAATTGTCGCGATCGGATGATCTTTCCGAGGCGATACTAGACGATTTGGTGGTTTTGACATGAGATTCGCATTTTTCACCCTAGGTTGCAAGACGAACCAGTATGAGACTCAGGCCATGGAACAGCTTTTGTGCCGTCAGGGCCATGAGATCGGCTCTTTTCAGGAGCCCTGTGACGGCTATGTGATCAACACCTGCTCCGTCACCGCCATGGCGGACAAGAAGGCCCGGGCGGTGATCCGCCGTTGCCGCCGTGACTGGCCCGAGGCCGTGATCGGAGTCTGTGGCTGTTACGCTCAGCACGATCCCGAGGCCGCCCGGAAGCTGGGGGTAGACGTGATCGGCGGCAGTGCCCACCGGGAAGCCTTCGTGGAACTGCTCCTTGCCACTGCCCGGGACCGGCAGGCCCGGCAAGCCGTGGATCAGGCCCTGCGCCGTCGGGAGTTCGAGATCCTGCCTGCCGGCGGACTGGAGGAGCGGACCCGTGCCATGGTGAAGGTCCAGGACGGCTGTGTGAACTTCTGCTCCTATTGCATCATCCCCTACACCCGTGGACCGGTGCGCTCCGCTCCGCTGGAGACGGCGGTGGCCCAGTGCCGGGAGCTGGCAGACCGGGGCTACCGGGAGATCGTGCTGACGGGCATCGAGATCGCAAGCTGGGGCGTGGACCTGCCGAGGAAGCCCGGTGTGGAGGTCCTGATCCGGTCCGTTTGCGAAGCGGTGCCCGAATGCCGGGTCCGTCTTGGCAGTCTGGAGCCCAGGATCGTGACCGAAGACTTTTGCCTTGCGATCCGGGACCTGCCGGGGCTGTGCCCCCAGTTCCATCTTTCCATGCAGTCGGGCTGTGACACGGTGCTCGCCCGGATGAAGCGGAAATACGACACCGCCCGATTCTACGAGAGCGTAGAGCGTCTGCGCCGCCACTTCCCAGGCTGCGCCATCACCACGGACATGATCGTGGCCTTCCCCGGAGAAACGGAGGAAGAGTTCCTGCAGAGTCTGGCGTTCATCCAAAAATGCGCCTTTTCCGATATGCACATCTTCCCCTACTCCCGGCGTCCCGGCACCCCGGCAGACAAGATGCCGGGCCAGCACCCCAACGCCGTGAAGGAGGACCGCTCCCGGAGAGCGATCGCCGTGGCCCGGCAGATGAGCCAAAGCTACCGCCAAGGGCTCACAGGCACCGTACAGCAGGTCCTGTTCGAAGAGCCGGAAGACGGCTTCTTCACCGGCCACGCCCCCAACTACGTCAAGGTCTACATCCACGGCGAAGACCTCCACAACCAGATCCGGGACGTGAAGATCCAGGAGCCCTTCCGTGACGGCGTGCTGGGGACTCTTTGCCCGTAGGGCGGAGGCATGCCTCCGCCGTCGCGCCCCAGCGGGGCGCGAACTCTCCCTGACAAACACCTTTTCTGTAGGCTGCACGGCCCTATGGGCCGTGACGGCGGGGGCATGCCCCCGCCCTACATGACGATCGGAGGAAATACGATGAAGACCCTGCTCCACATCTGCTGTGCCCCCTGTGCCAACCAGCCGATCGAGGTGCTCCGCACCGACGGTCTGGAGGTCACGGGCTTCTGGTACAACCCCAACATCCATCCCTTCACCGAGTACCGCTCCCGGCGGAACTGTCTGCGTGACTACGCCGCCACCATCGATCTGCCGGTGATCGAGCGCAACGACTACGGTCTGCGCCCCTTCGTCCGGACGGTGGCAGAGGACATCGCCGGCCGGTGCGTCAAATGCTATGAGATGCGGCTCTTCGAGACCGCCCGGCAGGCCGCCGAAGGTGGCTTCGACAGCTTCACCTCGTCCCTCTTCATCAGCCCCTACCAAAACCACGAGCTCATGCGCGAGGTAGCGGAGCGGGCCGCCACGGAATACGGCGTGACCTTCCTCTACCGGGACTTCCGCCCCTATTTCCGGGAGGGCCAGACCTTCGCCCGGGAGCACGGCTTCTACATCCAGAAGTACTGCGGCTGTGTCTTCTCCGAAGAAGAACGCTATTTGAAAAAGAACAAGATCATCCCCTGACGAGACTGAGATATGAGATATCCCCGTATCTAGAAATATCTCGTATCTCATATCTCGTATCTCGTATCTGATTTGGAGGTATCATGACGAACATCGAATTTTGCGTCCCCTGCCTGTTTGGGCTGGAGGGCATCGCCGGTGACGAGCTTCGCCGGCTGGACATGGAGAACGTGCGTGTGGAGAACGGCAAGGTGCTGTTC
>JAFNXT010000172.1 GCA_017378975.1 Oscillospiraceae bacterium | reverse complement strand
GCTGGTGGTGGCCATGTTGAACTATGGCGCGGAAGCTCAGAAATTCTTCGGTCACAACACAGACAAGCTGGTCAACGCCAGTCTGACGGCGGCTCAGAAGGGGTTGGTGGCTTCTTACGATGATGCGATGATGGATGACATCGTGAAGGCGGACAGCGCCAAGATAGGTGGCTTCGTCAGAGACAACGCCAACTTCAAGAGCCTGTATCCCTCCGTCAGCTTCGACGGTGCTTTCGCCATCAACTTCTACTGCACTCCAGCGATCACTGTGGATGATGGCATGACGCTCTACTGGTGGGATGCGGATACCTACGCCAACATCAGCAGGTTCACCCTTGGCAACGCCACGGGTAAGATGACCATGACGCAAACAGGTGGTCAGTACTGGGGCGAAGTGACAGGGATCGCCGCCAAGGACATGGACAAGACCTACTATGTGTCCTGTGTGTTCAAGCATAACGGCACCTACACCACCACAGGCATCATCCCGTATTCTCTGGGTAAGTACTGTGAGGGCAAGGCCGCCGCCAGCGGCGATGCCCAGCAGGTCTTTGCACAGGCCACGGCCGTGTACGGTTACTACGCCAAGGGATATTTCGCTTCCATCGCCTGATCGACAACACCCAGAACGCCCAGCCGGGATCCCGGCTGGGCGTTCAAATTCAGCTCGATCTCAAGGGAGCACCAATCGCCTGCAAGCCTCGGCCAAAGCGTTGAGGGTATCGCAAGCCACCATAGTACATACGGAACGAAAAGTCTTGACACTTCGGATATGGCTCCAATGCCGCTGGGGGATCGGATTCAGCCAGATCACACGTCCCGATCTGCGGACAGTCTCCTGAAGGGCTTCGACTGCCCTGCCCTGATCGATGGTCTTCGTATCAGAAAGGATCAGGACCGTAGTGGAACCATTCAGGATCGAGGGTCTTCTATCCAGGATCACCTGAAGCGCCGAACCGAGATCCGTCCCCTTCCCGTAGATCCCCTTCCCTTTCACATAGCTTCGAAACAGATCCATATTCTGAAGGCTGAAGGGATCCGCCTCGATAACTTCCTCCGAGAACAGGAACACACGGGAGCTTTCAGACACCTGATCCAAGGATTGGATGAAGCGAAGCGCGAATTCCGAAAACTGGACCATAGATCCTGATACATCACAAAGCAGAAGCAGATGCCGTCGGCGATCTCTTTTCTTTCGGTATTTCAGGCGATACAAACTGCCTCCGGTCTCAAGTCCTTTTCGGATCGTGGAACGAAGATCAAGTTTCCCACTACGCGCTCCCCTGCCCCGTTTCGCTGACAGCTCACCGCTGAGCTGTCTGGAAAGAGTCTGGATAATGGAAATGGCCTTGGGGATCTCCGTATCTTTGAACTGTGAAATGTCACGGAACAGCAAGCCAAGTTCCGGGTCGGAAGCCTGTGCGCCAACAGCGGCGTCCTCCATCTGCATCTGTTGTTCCAATAGGCTTTTCGCAAAAACAGAATGGATGAAATTTGCGTACAACTCCGGATTACGGTCCATATTATCCCGATAACGTTCCATGAACTTACGGAGACGCTCACGCTCAGCTTCGGGCATGGTCACATAGGTCTCCATCTGATCCTGATCGAGATCCATGGGCTCACCATTCATTTGCAGATCCTTTTCCGCGCTTTCCCTGGCCTTCCTGGTCTCTTCATCCTTCTTAGCCTGTTCCATGGCTTGCTTACGCATTTGTTCCTCCGTGATGAAGAAGCCATCGAACACTCTGTCAAAGGTCTGCTGTTCCTGTCTGGACTTTGCAAAAACCGTACGGAGCGCAGTCTTCACCTGATCGCGTTCTTCAAAACCAAGGACCGATAAGATGCTTGCAGCGTCTGATGTCTCTTTTGGACTGACGGGCAGACCCTCATGGCGTAACAAGCGGGAGAAATGGGATAACTTCTCCAGATAAACTCCGGGATCATCCATGATGATGCCCTCCGGGACAGCCTTCGTGACCACAATGCGTCACAGGATCATGCTCCTCCCATAAGGCACTCAGATCCTCGTTATTCTTAAGCAGGAACCCGGCAGTCTTGCGAAGCACATCCACAGTCAGCTCTCTTACGCCCAGAGCATCTAGCGCGGCGGCCCAATCCAGCGTCTCAGCGATCGACGGTTTTTTCAGGATCGCCTCATTGGAACGAAGCCGATGCACCGCAAGAGCGACCTGCGTACAAAGTTTGTCATCGATATGAGGAAGCTTGGCGCGCAGGATCGACAATTCCTTCTCCAGGTCAGGATAGTCGATATAAAGGTAAGCACAGCGTCTGCGAAGCGCCTCAGACAGCGGTCTGGTTCGGTTAGAAGTCAATACCACGAAAGGAAGAGACTTGGCTTTGATCGTCCCGACCTCAGGGATCGTGACCTGCATCTCCGATAAGAGCTCAAGAAGGAACGCCTCGAACTCCTCGTCAGCTTTATCGATCTCGTCGATCAGCAAAACCACAGGACGTTCCGAACGGATGGACTGGAGCAAAGGACGCTCCAAAAGATATTCATCGCTGAACAGGCTCCGGGTCAAAGAAGTCTCATCCTTCTTACCCATATTGACTTGGATAGACAGCAACTGCTTTTGATAATTCCACTCATACAGTGCCTTGCTTTCATCCAACCCCTCATAGCACTGCAATCGGACCAGATCCCGATCAAGTGCCGTTGCCATGACTTTTGCTATCTCGGTTTTGCCTACACCAGCGGCACCTTCGATCAGTAACGGTCGCCCAAGCTGGAGCGCTACTGCCAACACCGTGACCAGCGTATCATCATAGATATATCTTGCCTGATCCATTTTTTCTTTCAAAGTCTGGATATCCATAGATAGCACCTCCTTCTAAAAGGATGATACCACACCCATCAAAATAAATCAATTCAAGAATGAACGCCCAGCCAGGACTGAACTGCTCCCCGTCAAGTGGACAGTGAAATAAAATACAAATTTTCTGCACTTCCGGTAGCCGATTTGGTTACCGGAAGTCTTT
>JAFNXT010000171.1 GCA_017378975.1 Oscillospiraceae bacterium | reverse complement strand
GCCACATGGGCATCTCGCAAAAGCCGTTGTTGGCGATCCGCTGGGTCATCTCTTCCCGGGTATAGGCTGAAGTACTGCCGGCGATCTGGTCGAAGGAATAGTCGAAATCCGCTTCCCTCAGCTCCATGCCTAAGATGCGGTCTTTGTACTTGGCGATGGGGAAATTTTCAAGAAGGGGATCCAGGGAATAGAAATCGTTGATGACCTCCAGCTTTTCCAGAGAAAAGGGGATCACTTCCACGTCCACCGGCATATAGAACTCGAAAATACGTTCCGGGGAGCTGTAGGTCTCGTAGGGGTTGATGCCCCAGATCTCCACGAGTGCTACCTTGGGGACGTCAGTTTTGAAGCGTTCCAGCATACGAAGATAGGTAGTCGGGATGATCTCGCCGGGGTGACCCATATCGTAGGCGGTCAGACCGTAGGTATCCTCGAAATATTAGGCGTTGAAGGAGGTGTAGGAGTGGCAGGCACCAAAGATCTGCACCTCGTAGTCGCGTCCGTCTTCTTCGATCGCCTGATCCATGATGTAATAGCGGTTATAGGTCTTGGAGATCAGGATCTCATTGGCCTGACCGATCAGAAAGATCACGATGGCGGTGAATACGACGCAGGCGATGATTCGTTTGAGAATGATCTTCATCAGAAACCTCCGTACATGAAGCTGCCCATGTCATAGCCCTTACCGTAGACACCGAACAAAAGCACATCGAAGATCAGCACCAGATAAATGATCCAGCGCAGGACCAGATGGGCATCCAGCACCCCTCGGAGGGTGTCCTCCTGACGGGGGAAGCGGTGCTGGATGTGCAGCAGGAGAACGATATGGGCGACCAGAAATACAAGGTGATTTTGCGACAGGCCCAGTCGGAACAGCGTACCGTCCACAAGGACCCAAGGGTTGAAGGTGGTCAGCATGTTCCGGATGTAGTCGATGCCGGTGGCCAGTCCGCCGGCACGGAAAACGATCCAGGCAAGGGCTACCAGATGGAAGGTGATCACCGTTTGACAGATCCGCTCGCTGGCGGAGCCTTCCTTCATGCCTATGAGCTGTTTCGCATTTTTTCGGAAGGGGAGGGTCAGCTCGCCTATGATCTGGTAGGCGGCATGCATCAGGCCCCACAGGAAGAAGTTGAAGCCTGCGCCGTGCCATAGTCCGCTGACGAGGAAGGTGACGGTGATGTTCAGATATTTACGGAAGGTGCCCTTGCGGTTGCCGCCCAGAGGGATGTAGATATAGTCTTTGAGCCAGCCGCTCAAGGACATATGCCAGCGGGACCAGAATTCCTTGACGGAACGGGACTGATAAGGTCGGTCGAAGTTTTGGACCATCTCCACACCGAACAGACCGCTGACACCACGGCACAGGTCCACACAGCCGGAGAAGTCGGCGTAGAGCTGGATCGAATAGGCCACCACACCCAGATAAAGCACGATACCGCTGAGATCTTCGTAATTGCCGAAGCAATGGTTCGCAAGGATGCCCAGACGGTCGGCGATGACCATTTTCTTCACAAGACCGAACAGTACCAGCAAAGCGGCATGACGCATGCCCTCGTAAGAGAACTTGTTCGTGTGCAGAAGCCGGGGCATCAGTTGGTCGTAGCGTGAGATGGGGCCCTGCACGATGGCTGGGAACCATGAGAGGAACAGAAGGTATTGGAAGAAGTTCCGCTGGGCTTCCACCTTCCCTTTGGCCACATCTATGAGATAGGCGATGGCCTGAAGGGTGAAATAGGAAAGACCCACCGGTACCAGCAAGGAGAGGGTCGGAGCATCCCAATGCAGACCTGACCGGTCAAGTACACGCACCGCGGTGGTGAAAAGCCAAGGCAGTTCCTTGATGACGAACCAGACCCCGGCGTTCAGGGCGATACAGCCGCCCACCAGCCACTTTTTGTGTTTGGTCTTTCCCACCAGCCGGGCACAGGCGTAAGTGGTGGCGGCGGCGGACAGCAGGAAGACCAGATACCGCAAGTCGAAACAGCCATAGAAAAACAGACTGGCCGCCAGCAGGACTCCCCAGCGGAGTTTGGCAGGGACTGTGTAGTATAAGACCAGCGATAAGATCACGAATCCTGCAAATGTCAGGGATAGATAACTCATGATGCGCTCCTTATGTCTTGTGTGATCCTTTGTCGAACTGTTATTGGTTTTATCATGGATCGTGGAAAAAGTCAAATGCCTCATTTGAAATATCCGGTCATCCCATGGTACGAAAATGAGCGTGCCGCGGAAGCAGGAGCTTCCGGACACGCTCGTTTTAGGTGGTCAGATCTTATCGTAGAACTCTACAACGTGGCATTTTTGGGAAAGGAGATCGATGAGACCGGGTAAGTCTGATCGGTCGCGGATCTGTGGGATAGAGAGGATATGACAACTCGAACTGCTGGTATACAAGAGGGGTAGTGGGCAGGCAATCGTGTTGCATCAGGTGGTCCGTCGGTCGAAGCTGTGGAGCCAGTCGGCTTTCAGGAAGTAGATCAGGAAGATGATGCCGCTGAGGGTCCAGGTGATGGGGTAGGCCCAGGAGACGGTGGTGAGCCGGGGGACCAGCTTGACCGCGATGGAGATGTAGCTCACACGGAACACGCACCAGCAGGCCAGCATGGTGAACATGGGGACGGTGGCTTTGCCTGCGCCCCGGAGGATCCCGGCGATACAATGGGAAAAGGCCAGCAGGAAGTAGAACAGACAGATCGTGCGCATATGGAGGGCTCCCAACTGGATCGAAACTTCCGAATCGCTGAACAGACCGATGAGCTGAGGCGCGAAGATCCAGGAGAGGATGCCGATCAGCTCCGCCACCAGACAACTGCACAGGATCCCGAAGATGGCACCTTTCTTTGCCCGGTCGTGCTGTCCGGCACCGAGGTTTTGGCCCACGAAGGTGGACAGCGCCTGAGAGAAGCAGGTGACGGGAAGGAAGGCGAAGCCCTCCAGCTTGGAATAGGAGCCACAGCCTGCCATGGCGGCTTTGCCGAAGCTGTTGATATTGGTCTGGACGAAGACGTTGGCGATGGAGATCACGCTGTTTTGTACACCGGAGGGAAGGCCGTAGCGGATGATCTGCCAAAGGCTGTGTCTGTCGATCCGGATCTGGGACAGCGAGATCCGGTAGGGGGCGTCTACCCGGAGCATATGGAGGAAGCACAGCAGGGCGCTGATGCCCTGAGAGATGGTGGTGGCGATGGCGGCGGCACCCACGTCGAAGCCAAGAACAGCCACGAAGAGCATATCCAGCAGGATATTGACGGCGGTGGAAAGCATCAGATAATACAGCGGATGTCGGCTGTCACCTACGGCGTGGAGGATGCCAACGAAGATGTTATACATCACGATGAAGATCGCGCCGCAGAAGTAATAGCGGAAATACTGGATAGAGCGGGGGAGGACTTCCTCCGGGGTGCCCATCCAGCGAAGGATCGTGGGGGTCAGGGCAACGCCGGCCACCGTCAGGAACAGTCCTGCGATCAGGCCGAAGGCGATGGCGGTGTGGATGGCTTTGCTCATGTCCCCGTACTGTTTGGCACCGAAGGAACGGGCGATCACTACACCGGCACCCATGGCCAGACCATTGAAGAAGCTGACCATCATGAAGATCAGACTGCCGGAGGAACTGACTGCCGCCAGGGCTTCGTCACCGATGTAATTGCCCACACACCAAGCGTCGAAGGCGTTATAGAGCTGTTGGAACAGGTTGCCAAGGAAGACCGGCAGGGCGAACAGGATCAGGACCTTCCAAATGGGCCCTTCCGTCAGGCTGTGACGCTCCATGGGTGGCGCCTCCTTTCGGGTGAAGATGGATCTATTATACTCCTGTGACGGCGAAGGGTCAAGATGTGACATCCATATGTGATATGATCACAGAACGGGGCACAATAAATGTGTATACTGATGATACAAATAAAGAACAAGGAGGACGAAGATATGTCTGCTATCGATATCAATAAGGAGAATTTCCAGAGTGAGGTCATGGAGTCTGACCGCCCGGTCCTGCTGGATTTCTGGGCACCATGGTGTGGTCCCTGCCGGATGGTGGTGCCGATCGTGGAGCAGATCGCGGAGGAACGGGAGGATATCAAGGTCGGTAAGGTCAATGTGGATGAGCAACAGGAGCTGGCCAGCCGGTTCGGTATCATGAGCATCCCAACGCTGGTGGTCATGGAGAACGGACAGGAGGTCCGCCGGGCCATGGGCGCCAGACCGAAGAACGCGATCGTCGATATGCTGGGATAAACAAGATGGCCGTGTCCAGAGTGGGCACGGCCATTTTTCGTGTATCGTCGATCAGTGCAGAGGATGTAAAGTGGAACGGATGAGCCCGGTTGAAAAGTGTTGACGGATGTGATATGATTGGATCAAAATCAACCAACATGGCAATTATTTATATTGCCACTGCCATACTTTCTCTATTGGTACTCATAGCCTAT
>JAFNXT010000170.1 GCA_017378975.1 Oscillospiraceae bacterium | reverse complement strand
GTGGGCAAGGTGGACGTGGTCGTCACCGTCGCCGGTGGTGGCTTCTCCGGTCAGGCCGGCGCTATCCGTCACGGCATCTCCCGTGCCCTGCTGACCCTGAACCCCGAGTACCGCGCTACTCTGAAGGCCGCTGGTTTCCTGACCCGTGACCCCAGAATGAAGGAGAGAAAGAAGTACGGTCTGAAGGCCGCTCGTCGCGCTCCCCAGTTCTCCAAGCGCTGATCTCTCATCGTTGCGAATTTCAAAAGTGCTGTCCTCGATTTGGGGACAGCGCTTTTTATTTCCTGTCTTTCAAAGAGGTGGGGCGTTCCACTCGTAGGGCGAGGGCTTGCCCTCGCCGTCACAGCCCAAGGGGGGCGCGCATATCGTTCGTACGGGGGACACCCCCTCAGTCAAAGGCCAGTCCTGAAGGGCTGGCCTTTGACAGCTCCCCCAGAGGGGGGAGCCAAGGGTCGGGGATATGGGAACGAGCCATCCCGGTTTTGGGATGGCTCGTTGGTGTTTTCAGAAGAGGATCGGGATGAACTCACAGCACAGGACCACCATGATCAGGGCCAGAGGGTAGGTGGCGGCGTAGGAGACGGCGACCGCTTCGGCTTTGGTCACGGCCATGAGGGTGCCGAGGGCGGGGGTGCTGGTCATGCCGCCGCAGATCGCGCCGAGAGAGTTGAGCACGTCGATCTTGAAGACCTTGGTGGCCAGGATGTAGCCTACGATCATGGGCAGGATGGTCATCAGAGCGCCCAGCAGGAAGAGCTGGACACCGTACTGGGCCAGGATCTCAAGGAAGCCCTGACCGGCACCGGTACCGGCACCCATGAGGAACAGGGCAAGGCCCACCTCACGGACCACTTCCAGCGTCCGCTTGGGCACATCGATGGCGATGGGACCCACATGGGCGAAGTGGCCCATGACCAGAGCGGCCAGCAGAGGACCGCCGGAGGTGCCGAGGGAGAAGTGGGCGCCGCCGGGCAGGGGGATGGAGATCTTGCCGATCATCACGCCAAGGATGGCGGCAACGGCGAAGGCGAACAGGCCGAACTCATCGAGCTGCTTGTAGCTCTTCTTTGCCAGAGTTTCGCCCTTGGGGGCGGCGGCACCGGCGGAAGCCAGACGCTCACGCTCGGCGGCGATATCGATCTTCAGCAGCTTGGGGATCAGCTGGACGAAGAGCACCACGCCAACCACGCCGAAGGGGTAGGCGATGCCATAGCCCACGGAGGCCATATCGTCGCCGGTGGCTTCGATGGCGGCGGCAAGGCCGGGGGTGCTGGTCAGGGCGCCGGACATCATGCCCACGGACAGAGGGGTGGGGATGCCTGCCAGCTTGATCACACCGACACAGGTGACAGCACCCACGAGGATGATGCAGATGCCCAGAAGCACATAAGAGATGGCGTTCTTCTTGAAGTTACGAAAGAAGCCGGGGCCGGCGATGAAGCCGACGGCGGTGACGAAGCTCACGAGGCCGATGTCCTGCACGATCTTGGGCACTGTCAGACCGAAGTGACCGAAGACCAGCGCTACCAGCAGGACGCCGGAGGTGCCAAGGTTCAGACCCTTGATCGAGAAGCTGCCCACAAGGTAGCCCAATGCCGCGATCGAGAAGATGATCATGATGGGGCTGGTGAAGACCTCAGAGAACCATTGGAGGATGTCCATGGATAGTTCAACTCCTTATCGATATTTATTTACTTTATACATTATATTACGGTTTTCTCAAATTGCAAGGGGCGAGGGGAAAATCGGCGGGTAGAACAAAGATCCGCCCCGGATCGGGGCGGACCTTTGTTCAAGAAAACCTTGTCATCCTGAGCGAGTGAAGCGGGGCGAAGGATCTTCAGATCCTTCGTCGGCTGACGCCGCCTCAGGATGACAGGGAGGGGGTCAGGTGGTGGGGAACAGGAGGGCGAGGATCTCTTGAGCGGTCATGGAACGCAGACCGTGGGGATCCGGGAGCGTGGCATCGTTCCAGCGGAGGGCGGAAGACTTGGTCAGGTACTCATGGGACCGGGCGTAGTCCGGGTAGCTGGCGTGCCATTGGGGGAAATGCTCCGCCATGATCTCGCTGGCCAGACGGGTAGCGTCGCTGGGGGAGCCGTCGGGGCGTTTGGTACCGCTGAAGATCACGCCGGGAGGGCTGGCGTGGAGCAGGAGGACGCTCCCGTCGGCGCACTGGCCTACCACCAGCCAGCAGTGGCCCTCCATGCTCATGAGGTCCCCGGGGAGCCAGCGGTCCATGCTTTTGGCGGGGATGTAGTCTCCGAGGCCCAGTTCGGCCAGGATCCGTGCCATGTGGGTGGCCTTGTAGACATAGCCGGGGCGGCCGTCCTCAGTCTCCAGCGTGTTATATACTGCCCAGCCCAGATAGCCGGAGCAGTCCAGACCGTCATGGATCTGGTAACGGGTATTTTTGTAGTCGTAATCCGGGAACTGTTGCCGGGCGAAGTTGGCCCAACGGCGGGGAAGGCCGAGGGTGGTGGCTTCGATACCGGCACCGGTGTCCTCTTCGTTCCAGCCGCCGCCCCAGATGTACATGGTGGAGCCCACAGGACGGATGGCGGTGGTCAGCAGATCCAGCAGGGTAGGGGGCTCCGGCTCCGCAGGCTCGGTAGGCGCTGTGGTGGGCTCGGTGGGAGCCGAGGTGGCTTCGGTGGGGGCTGTGGTCTGGATGGTGGGGGATGTTTCGGGTGGCTTTTTTGTAGGTGCGGCACAGCCGGTGCAAAGGAGAAGCGTCAGAAGGACGCACAGGAGCTTTTTCATATCTATCCTCCGGATATTCGTGGGGACGCTTGCGGAGCAAGTGCAAGAGAGCGGTCTGTTTCTGGTGATCGCAAGCGGTCGTGGGCGGCGGGGGCAAGCCCCCGCCCTACATTGGCATCGTCATTCCAAGGGGGATGATATCATGGGCGGGGCGGGGAAGTCAAGGGGTGGCCATACGATATATATATATAGTGGCCCGCCGAATCGATATCCTTCTTTGCGCTTCTTCTGTGAGTCGTGACGGACCGGGGACAGGTGCTGTATGCGCCGGGGGAGTACGAATGGCGATGCGGCGCATACAAATATGCGTGAAAATTTCTCCGTCGGATCTAACGAGATCCGGCGGAGATTTTTGTTTATTTTTCTGAATTTATGCTTGACAAATCCTTGGAAGGGTGGTATCATATCCTAGCGTGTGTAGGGATACTATGCGCGTATGCGATGATGCGGGAGATTG
>JAFNXT010000169.1 GCA_017378975.1 Oscillospiraceae bacterium | reverse complement strand
GTCAACGCTCCCAAGGGCATCATCGTGATCGAAGAGAACAAGCCCGATGCCATCGCTCTGTTCCGTGAGAAGACGGCGGATATCGAAGGCATCGAAGTGCTGGAGGTCGCCACCCAGTATCCTCAGGGTGGTGAGAAGATGCTGATCAAGCGTGCCATGGGCCGCTCCGTGCCCTCCGGCGGCCTGCCTGCCGATGTGGGCGCCTGTGTCAGCAACGTGTCCACCGTCAAGGCCATCGCCGACGCCATCAAGACCGGCATGCCTCTGGTGGAGCGTGTGACCACCGTCACCGGTAAGTACATCCCTGACCCCGGCAACTTCATCGTCAAGCTGGGCACCCCCGCTTCCGAACTGGTGGCCCACTGCGGCGGCATCTCCTGCGCCGACGCTACCGTGAAGGCCGGCGGTCCCATGATGGGCTTCGTCCAGCAGACGCTGGAGGGTCCGATCATGAAGGGTTCCAACGGCATCATTGCCATCGATCCTGACGTGTCCGAGCCCAACGAGTGCATCAAGTGCGGCCGCTGTGTGGACGTGTGTCCCATGGAGCTCAAGCCCCTGCACTTCGTGAAGCTGGCCGGTGCCGCCGACTGGCAGGGCTGTAAGGATATGAAGGTCATGGATTGTATGGAATGCAGATGCTGTGAGTACATCTGCTCCTCCAAGCTGCCCCTGATCTCCATGATCAGGATGGGCAAGAACGGCGTAAGGGGGTTGAAGTAAGATGCTGATCACTGAACTGAAGGCGAAAGAAACGATCCTGGCCGGTTTGGGCGAGAAGGTCTTCGTGATCTTCTGCCATGGCTGTAAGGAGATCCGGTTCCCCGAGAAGGAGGCCGACGCTCTGCTGGCAGAGCTGGAGGCCGCCGGGAAGGTCACCGGCTCCATCGTCACCGATTACATCTGCGAGCCTGCCAACCTGAAGCTCCGGCTGGAGCGCCATGCCGCCGCGATCGATGCCGCCGATACCATTCTGGTGGCCTCCTGCGGCGTGGGCGTGCAGACCGTGGCATCCGCTTTTGAAAACAAGCGGGTGGTGGCCGCCTGCGATACCTACGCGCTGCCCGGTTTCCAGGGCGTGACCCCGCTGGAGCACGACTGCCGTCAGTGCGGCGAGTGCTACCTGAACCTCACCGGCGGCATCTGCCCCCTGACTGCCTGCTCCAAGGGCCTGGTCAACGGCCAGTGCGGCGGCTGTAAGGACGGCAAGTGCGAGGTGGACCCCGGCATGGAATGTGGCTGGGAGCGTATCCAGAAGCGTCTGGCCCAGATCGGCCGTCTGGATGCCCTGAAGAGCCCCATCCAGATCCGCAACTACGCCACCGATGTGAATATTTGATGTAAGGAGACAGATCTCATGAGAATTACTGAATTGTTTGATAACGGCCAGTTCGTGGTCACCGCTGAGGTCGGTCCTCCCAAGGGCATCGATGCCAGCCATGTGGTGGAGGAGGCCAAGGAGTATCTCTCCGGCATCACCGCCGTCAACGTCACCGATAACCAGTCCTCCGTCATGCGTATGGGCAGTCTGCCTGCCTGTGTCATGCTGAAGCAGGCGGGCCTGACCCCCATCCTCCAGCTGACCTGCCGTGACCGGAACCGGATCGCTCTGCAGTCTGAGCTGCTGGGTGCCGCCGCGCTGGGCATCGACAATATCCTGTGCCTCACCGGCGACCACACCAAGATGGGCGACCATCCCGGTGCCAAGCCCGTGTTCGATCTGGACTCCGTGTCCCTGCTGCACACCGTGTGCCAGCTGGAGAAGGGCGTTGACCTGGGCGGCAATCCTCTGGTGGGCGAGGCTCCCAAGTTCGCCAAGGGCGCT
>JAFNXT010000168.1 GCA_017378975.1 Oscillospiraceae bacterium | reverse complement strand
GATACTGGGTGGCGACCTCCAGCACTTCGATGCCTTCGATATCCGCCGTCTTCTCACGGAACAGAGCGATGGCATCGGGCTTGTTCTCTTCGATCACGATGATGCCCTTGGGCGCATTGACGGTCTTCATCTCAGCCAGCAGGCCGAAGATGATGTCGTCTGCGAACTCCAGCAGCATCCGGTGGTCGGCGGTGAGCATGGGCTCACACTCACAGGCGTTGACCAGAACGGCATCGATGGGCTTGTTGGGCTGGAGCTTGACGTAGGTGGGGAAGCCTGCGCCGCCCATACCCACGATGCCGGCCTCCTTCACGATCTGCACGATCTCGGCGGGGGTCAGCTCCTCCAGAGGCTTGTTGGGCTTCACGTCCTCATGGACGGTGGCCAGACCGTCCGATTCGATCACGACGCTCAGGCAGGTGCCTCTGGTGGCGTGGGGACGATCCTCGATGGCGATGACCGTACCGCTGACGCTGGAGTGGACGGGGGCAGAGATGAAGCCGGCGGCCTCGCCGATCTTCTGGCCCACCTTCACCTTGTCGCCCACGGCGACGATGGGACTGGCAGGAGCGCCCAGATGCATGGACATGGGCAGGACCGCGATCTTGGGCTCGGGGAAGCGCACCAGGCTCAGATGCTCGGTAGGCTCCTTGCCCTCCACGGGATGGATGCCGCCGTACCAGCCCTCCATACGGGTGGCACGGATGGCCTTGACGTAGTCACTCACGACCTTGAAGTTGACCTTAGACCAGTCACGGACCTGCACGGGCTCGGCAGTCAGCTCGCCCAGACGGCCCTGCTTGGCCAATCTCTGCTGGATCTTCTCCCAGGCGCAGTCCTTGTTGGGATCCACCTCACACTTGCCGTCCTTGGCACCGCCGCACTGACCGTTGACCAGGCTCTTGGAGCAGTCCACGATGGGGCAGATACCGCCGGTCATGGTCAGGTAGCACTGGGCGCAGGCGTCACAGCGCTTCTTGGTCAGGGCCATGCCGTGATGGCCGGGGTAATTGATGGAATCGCAGGCCGCCAGCGTGGACAGGCCGTCGAAGTCCGCCACGGTCTGGACGCCCAGACCGCAGGAGACCACCACCACGTGCTTGGTCCCTTCGGGGATCTGGCCCTCCAGGGTCTTCATGGTCTGGGTCTTGTTGCACAGGAAATCCACCTGCGCCATACCGGTGATGTTCTTGCCCAGCTGGCTGGCCAGCTTCAGCAGTTCAAAAACTTCCGGCTCTTCGGTGGTATCGAATGCCTTGTAGCACTTGTTGCAGGCCACCACGAACAGATCGTCCACGTCCGCCAGGACCCGGCGCAGTTCGTCCTCTGCCTTCAACTGATACTTCGTATAGTTTTCCAATTGCTCACCTTCCTTACAGATCCGCCGGCAGGAGTCCTCCCGGCTTTGCATACATTTGGATTATAGCACACTCTGTCTTTATAATCTAGTCTGAACTTCAGGAATTTTGGCAGATCTGGCTGAAAACCGTCACTCCACCTCGGACAACTCCACCTTCATGGCCTTCTTGGGGATCAGGAACCGCCGGGTAGCGAAAAGTCCCGCGATACACAGGATCGAAGCCACGTTGGACAGGGGGTCCTCATGGTTCAGGATGACCTGCCGGGCGATCGCCACGATCAGCACCTCCAGCGTATTGGCCGGGGTCATG
>JAFNXT010000167.1 GCA_017378975.1 Oscillospiraceae bacterium | reverse complement strand
GGTATTTATCCGTTTTGGCAAGGCTGGACTTACAGAAAAAGAGACAGCCTTTCGGCTGTCTCTTTGGTGGGCGAGGCGGGACTTGAACCCGCACGTCCGCAGTGAACACTAGAACCTGAATCTAGCGAGTCTACCAATTCCACCACTCGCCCATATGTGCGTCGCATCCAAGCGACTTCGATATGATAGCATACGATCCCTCATTTGTCAACAACTTTTTCTCCCTCTTCCCTTTTCTGCGAAAAAATGATATACTGTTACAAACTGATCTGTGGAGGCCATGCTATGAGCTTTCTTCCAATTTGTAAGCAGGATATGATCGACCGGGGCTGGGAACAGTGCGACTTCGTCTATGTGATCGGCGATGCCTATGTGGACCATCCCTCCTTCGGTCACGCCATCATCAGCCGGGTGCTGGAAAGCCACGGTTACAGCGTGGGCATCATCTCTCAGCCCGACTGGAAGGATCGCCGCTCCATCGATGTCTATGGCCGGCCCCGGCTGGGCTTCCTCGTTTCCGGCGGCAATATGGACTCTATGGTGAACCACTATTCCGTCTCCAAACGCCGCCGCAAGATCGATGCCTTCACCCCCGGCGGCGTGATGGGCAAACGTCCCGACTACGCCACCGTGGTCTATTGCAACCTGATCCGCCAGACCTACAAGGATGTGCCCATCCTGATCGGCGGCATCGAAGCCAGCCTGCGCCGTCTGGCCCACTATGATTACTGGTCCGAGAGCCTGAAGCGTTCCATCCTGTTGGACGCTCAGGCGGACCTCCTGATGTACGGCATGGGCGAAAAGAGCATCGTAGAGATCGCCGATGCCCTGAACGCCGGTCTCGATGTCCATGACATCACCTATATCGACGGCACCGTCTTCAGGACCACAGATCTGGACGAGAGCCTCCCCACCGTCATCCTGCCCTCCTATGATGAGCTGAGATCCGACAAGCGCAACTACGCCCAGTCCTTCAAGGTCCAGTACGGTAACTGCGATCCCTTCACTGCCAAGCGGCTGGCTGAACCCTACGGCGGCTTCTATGTGGTCCAGAACCCACCCCAGAAGCCTCTGACCACCCAGGAGATGGACGATGTCTATGCCCTCCCCTATATGCGGACCTGGCATCCCAGCTACACCAAGGCCGGCGGTGTCCCCGCGATCGAAGAGGTGAAATACAGTCTGGTCTCCAACCGTGGCTGTTTCGGTGCCTGCTCCTTCTGCGCTCTGACCTTCCATCAGGGGCGTATCATCCAGACCCGAAGCCATGAATCGATCATCTCCGAAGCCGAGCTCATGACCAAAGATCCGGGCTTCAAGGGCTATATCCATGACGTAGGCGGTCCCACTGCCAACTTCCGGCACCCGGCCTGTGAGAAACAGCTCTCCAAGGGTGCCTGCGGCGGTCGCCAATGCCTCTGGCCCACTCCCTGCAAAAACATGAAGGCAGACCACTCCGACTATGTTTCCCTCCTGCGGAAGCTTCGTAAGCTCCCCGGCGTCAAAAAAGTCTTCGTCCGAAGCGGCATCCGCTTCGACTATCTGCTGGCAGACAAAAAGGACACTTTCTTTAAGGAATTGGTCCAGTTCCACATCTCCGGCCAGTTGAAGGTCGCCCCGGAGCACGTCTCCGACGTGGTCCTCGCCAAAATGGGCAAACCCAAGAACGCTGTCTACCAGAAATTCGTGGAGAAGTACACCGCCCTGAACAAGCAGTACGGCATGGACCAGTATCTGGTCCCCTACCTCATGTCCAGCCACCCCGGCTCCACCCTGAAGGAAGCGATCCAGCTTGCGGAGTACATCCGTGAAATGGGCCACGATCCGGAGCAGGTGCAGGACTTCTACCCCACGCCCTCTACCCTGTCCACGGTCATGTACTATACCGGTCTGGACCCCCGGACCATGGAACGGGTCTACGTCCCCACAGACCCCCACGAGAAGGCCATGCAACGAGCCCTGATCCAGTACCGTGACCCCAAGAACTATTATCTCGTGAAGGAAGCCCTGCTGAAGGCCCACCGGGAGGACCTGATCGGCTCCGGTCCCAAATGCCTGATCCGTGCCGTCCCTCCCAGACCCAAGACCCATACCGCACCCCCGCCCAAAAAGCCCTTGAGCAAGCGTCCCACCTCAAAAAAGAGGCGCTGACATGGATATCCATCACTATTGCCTGTCCAAATACGGTGCTGAAGCCACCCTTCCCTTTGGCCCATCTCCGGTCTGCTTCAAGGTGGGCGGAAAGATCTTCGCCCAGCTATACGCTGAGAAGCTGACCCTCAAATGCACCCTGTCCCAGGGAGAGCTGTTCCGCTCCCTCTGGCCCGAGATGGTGGTCCGTGGGTATCACTGCCCACCGGTGCAACAGCCCTACTGGAACACCTTCGATCTGTCCCGGTTCCCGGAAGCGGAGCTTCCCGGCATGATCGATCTGGCCTACCGGGCGGTGCTGGACAGCTTCAGCAAGCGAAAACGGGCTCAGATCCTCGGCCCCATGGGCACCACCGTCACCGTACAGGTGGACCGCCCTCTGGGATCCTGCCATCCGAACCACCCGGACATCTATTATTCTGTGAACTACGGCTTCATCCCCGGCATCATGGCCCCTGACGGCGAGGAGCAGGATGCCTATCTCCTTGGTATCGACCACCCCACGAACCGCTTCACCGGCACCGTGATCGCGGTGATCCATCGGGAAGACGACTGCGAGGACAAATGGGTGGTGGCTCCCGAAGGGATGACCTTCTCCCCTACCCAGATCCTGGACGCCGTCCACTTTCAGGAGCAATATTTCCGCACCCGTATCCTCACCCTCTGATCTCGTTCTAAGGCCATATGCCCCCTCATAGGATGTTCCATACATCTGTATTCGAGGTGGTACTTATGGAACGAACCAACAACCTGATCCGTCTCCGGGGCGAGCTGGACAGCCTGCCCCAATTCAGCCACGAGAACCACGGCCGCCGGTTCCATCGCTTCACGCTGAACGTCCCACGGCTGTCCGGTGCCATCGACCGACTGCCCGTCGTAGCGTCGGAGTCCCTGCTGGATGGTCTGGACCCTTGTGCCGGCACCATGCTCACCGTCACCGGCCAGATCCGCTCCCACAACCTGCGGATCGACGGTGTACGTCGCCTTTTGATCTTCGTATTCGCCTCCACCATCACGGTAGAAGACGGCGAACCGATCAACGAGGTGACGCTGGAAGGTCCCCTGTGCCGGGAACCTAACTATCGCCACACCCCCCTTGGCAGGGAGATCTGTGATGTGATGCTGGCGATCCCCCGTGCCTTCCATCGGGCTGACCATCTGCCCTGCATCCTCTGGGGCAGAGTTGCCCAAAAAATCGCCTCCTGTCATGTCCGTGACACGATCCGGGTCCGTGGCCGCCTCCAGAGCCGGATCTACACCAAGCAGACGGAAGACGGCCCCCAGGAGCGGACCGCCTACGAGATCTCCGCCATGGAAGCCGACGCGCCGGAGGACTTCTGATCGCGCAGAAAGAAAGGTGATCACCTATGCAAAAGAAAGTCGCCGCCATCATCCAACGGCTGAAGGAACGCTATCCCGTCGCGCCCTGTGCCCTCCATTACCTCACGGACTATGAACTGATGATCGCGGTCCGCCTGTCGGCCCAATGCACCGATGCACGGGTGAATCTGGTGACGCCCCATTTGTTCGCCGCCTACCCTACTTTGGAGGCCATAGCTTCGGCAGACATCTCCCATGTGGAGGAGCTGGTCCATTCCTGCGGTTTCTACAAGCACAAGGCCCGTGACATCGTGCTGGCCTGCCAAATGCTGATCCGGGACTACGGCGGCAAGGTCCCCGGCACCATGGAAGACCTGCTCCGGCTCCCCGGCGTGGGCCGTAAGACCGCCAACCTCCTTCTGGGTGACCTGTACGGCGCTCCCGGCAGTGTGGTCTGTGACACCCATTGTATCCGCATCTGCGGCCGTCTGGGCCTTTCTCAGGGCAAGGACCCTGAAAAAGTGGAACGTCAACTCCGCCAGATCCTCCCACCAGAAGAAAGCTCCGATTTCTGCCATAGGGTCGTCCTCTTCGGCAGAGAGGTCTGCACCGCCCGAAGCCCCAAATGCGACCAGTGCCCCCTGTCCCCATGGTGTAGCCAATTCGTCCCATGATTCTACGAACTAAGACCCGTTCGCGTAAAGCGAACGGGTCTTTTGTATCCGGAACGTCACATCAGCGCAAAATACTGCTTCGCGTAATAGCCATAGACCGCCGTCTCCGCCGCCAGCGCTCTGGTCTCGTGATCCATATTCGCCGCCGTCGTCTGGCAATAGCGTCCCAAAGAATAGCAGATCACGCCGGTAGAATATGTGATCCCACCGGAGGTATAAACACCGGCGAAGAAACCGGGCCGGTCGATCTCCTTCGCGGCGATGCCGTTCAAGGCCCCCCAATAGGTAGAACCGCTCCCACCGTTTTCCATCACGATCACCTTCGTGGCATTGCTCAAAGCCAACTGGGAAACAGCATCATACGTCTCCGGATCCCAGTAATACAGCTTCAGTCCACCCTCCACCGGATAGCCCGGCACCATATAGAAGTTGATGGAGAAAGCCCCATCGAAAGAGATGCTGGGATAGAACTTGCTGAAGCCGCCGTTGCCCTTCAGCTTCGCCACCTTGGACGCATTGACAGTGGGAAGTCCAGCCACCATAGATGGATCATAACCCCGGATCTGATCTCTCTGGGACTGCGTCAAAGTCGCGTTCATCAGACTGTATGGCTTGTAGGAGAAGGTCGTCTGCGCCGCAGAACCATAGTTCAGCATAGCCACACAGAGCTTCTGCAGAGCCTTGTCCTGTGCAGACCCGTTGGTCATATCCTTGTTCACCTGTGTCAGAGCGTAATTCTTGGGACTGCCGGAGAGCATCTTGCTGTAGACATAGGAACCGTCAGACATTCTGGCGTAGATCTTGAAGTAGACCAGATCGCCCAGCTTCTTGGCAGGGATGCCTTCGGTCCGGACCATGAAGAAATTGCCGTCGGTCATGGCGCCGGGGATCACGTTCTGGGCCGTGGCGATGGTGGCATCAGCCTGAGGCGTGGTCCAGGTCAGAAGACCCATATCCGAAGGTGCCACACCTTCCATATCCGTGACCTTGAAATAGATGTTCATCAGCACCTCACCCTCGAAAGAGACGCTGAAGTAATTGGGAGAGATCTTGGGCACAGGCTCCGCTTTTCCGCAGATATCGCACACACCGCCCGTATAGGAGTGGCCCACCGTCTCACCACAGTTGCCGCACACGCCCTTCTGATCATGGATCGGATGCTTGCACACCGCGTCGGGTTCCTCAGCACCACACAGGGAGCAAACGCCATCCACATAGGTGTGGTCCCCCAGCTCCGCCTTGGGACGGTACACAATCCGGGTCTCCACCTTCCGGGTGGCCGTGGCTGTCACCAGATCATCGCTCCATTCGGACCATTCCTTCCAGCCCTCATAGGTGAATTCCGCCGTATAGCTGGAATAACTCTGGGTATGTACCGGGATGTAGTACCACCAGTGGGAATCCGTACAGGCATCGGCTCTCGGATAGGTCACAGAACCGTCGGAAGCTGGGGTCAGGGTGGTGGGATCCATGGTAGACACATCGGCAACGAAGGCATGGAACGTCAGATAAGGATCGGCCTTCACCGGAGAAGTACCACGGTTGATCGGCCCCAGCGTGTAAGAACCCTGGCACCAGTGGTAGTAGATATAGGAGGTCACCTTATCGCTGTCGATCACAGTCTTGGTGGTGGCAGTCTCAGAAGCGGTGACCTTGGTCTTGTTGTACTGCCCGTAGATCGCATGGGAGGTCTCAAAGCCAGCGGGCCAGCTCTGGGCATACTGGACCGAGCCGGAGCCTGTCTTCTGCCAGGTCTTCCCCATCTGGGTGAAGCCTGCCATGGTGGGCTGATCGGAGACCACCGTACCGAAGTCACTGTAACGGTACTGGGTCCTGATCTCCAGCTGATCGTCCCTCACCCCCTCCGGCCGGGTATCGGACCAGTTTTCAGCCTCATTGGCATAGATCGTATAGGTGTGCTGACAGTTCCCGCAGGTATACTTGAGCTTGGCAAAGTCCTGACAGGTGGCAGGGATCACCTGCGAGGAATAGCTGTGACCAGTGGCCGGGATCGGCGCAGGCGCCGTCACCACCATACCGCACTTAGAACAATGGGCACCGTCCGTCAGGCCATCCTCCGTACAGCTGGCCGGATAGCCGGGATCTGTGACCAAAGTGTGAGCGCATACCATGGAGGCCGGAGGCACCGGTGTGATGCCCCCCACCGTGAAGCCCTTGGTCCAGATCGGCACATTCTTCGTCTTGCTCACCAGAGTCCCGTCCTGGACATAGTAGTTCGTCACATCGGCGGAGATCTCATAGGTGTAGTATCCAGCCGCCAGATCACTGAAACACAGATCATCACAGACCTTGCTGTAATTGAGGACATACTCCTTGCCCCCTGCCGTGTCACTGCTCTGCAGGACCGGGGACCCGGTCACATCCTCGCCGGAATAGATCCTGGCGTGGACCTTTTGCATATCATTGTATTTGGAATACAACTTGCCCTTCAAATAATATCCGGTCTTCAGGGCCATATCATCCATGGCAGGTCCGATCACGCTGACATCGTCATAGCTAAGCTCCTTTATCTGGAGCAGATCATGATAGATGTAACCCGTGACCCCATCAAGATCCACCTGATACCAACAGTTACCGTAGGCGTTCTTGTAGATACCGACCACACGGACCTCCGTCCCTGCGGAGAGGGTCTCCAGAGAGGTATAGTCCGTGCTGGGATACTGCCGGACCTCCGCCTGATCGATGGTAGTCGCTGTGGCGTTGGAGGGATAGTATGTACACTTGCTCAAATAACTGTTGTCAGAATTCTCCCCAGGGAACTCACCGAACAGATAATTGCAGTCCACATCACCGGAGATGCCGGAGAAACGGCCGGTCCAGGAATACTGCCACATGGTCAGTCCCTTGGCATAGGAACAGGTGCTCACATCCACCTGCGCCACCCACTTAGGCAGAGAGTTATAATAACTGCCGCCGAAATAGGTATTGAACCAGCTCAGGAAGGTGTAAAGACCGGGCTCATAGCCCGCATCCCGGATGGTATCACAGAACGCACGGACGATTTTCTGGATCGTGGAAGCACCGAGGACCGTATGGACTGGATCTTCGATATCGAAGTAGATCGGCAGATCCACATCATAATCTTTCAAGGCATTGATCACGAAATTGGCTTCCGCGATCGCCTCGGCCTCAGACTCTGCGTAGGAATAGATGTACACGCCGAAGGGTACGCCGTTGGCGTTACAACCAGCGGCATTGTTTTTGAACTGAGTATCCAGCGTGGTCTCCCAACCGATCCGAAGGATCGCGAAATCGATCTCAGGTGCCGTAGCGGCCCAGTTGATCGTACCCTGATGGACGCTCACGTCGATGCCCTTGGCCACCACAGGATTGTTCACATTGGCCGTAGTGACGATCAAAGGCTTGCTCTCCAGCACCACATCCGTCGTCATACCGTCCAATTCACCGTTCTTGGTCACATAATAGCCGATCGCCTCCACCGAAAGCACATGGGTGTAGCTACCTGCGGCAAGATCACTGTAGATCATGCCCACGTCCACACCGCTGTTTTTGAGGTCATAGCTGTAATACGAGGCTTCGTCAGAAGAGCTGATCACCGGGGCCTCGGTAAGGTTACTGCACCGATGGACGGAAGCGGTGATGGTACCAAGTCGGTTACGCTCTGAAGTGACCTTACCCTCCAGAGGGAAACCCTGACCTTTGCCCAGCGCCGCCGGGGTCAACAGACCGGAGACATCCACATCACCGGTCAGATGCTCCACGACAGTCACAGACAGGGCATCCACATACAGCTCCTGCTTGTAGAACAGCACCCGATACCAATGAGTATCGGAGGTGTTCCGGTGGAGCTTGGTCACCGTGAGCATAGTGCCCGCCGGTACCGTATACTTATCCGAGGCGGATGCATCAGGGACCTCCTTCAGTCCCACGACCTTATCTGCCCGGACACGGAAGCTGGACGCGTAGCTGGCGGCGATATAGTCTCCGGCCGAAGCCGCCGACACCCTTGGTACCACACCAAAGCAGGCCAGACCAAGGAGCATGGACACCACCAGGAGCATCGAGAGGAAACGTTCCATCATTTTCATAGCTCATACGAAACTGTAGCCGCAAGGCCACAGTTTCTTCCCTCCTCCTTTATTTCGATATCAAAAGATCCATCCGGGTCAAAAAGCACGTCATCCGGCGATGGATGCGAAGTAGCCCTTGGCGTAGTAGCCGTACACGACCGTGGCCTGAGCGAAGGCCTGCTGAGCATCGCCGCTGGCGGCAGCCTTGCCCTCACAGTACTTGCCCAGAGAGTACGGGATGATGCCTGTGGTGGTGTAGGTGCCGTTATGCTTGAACACGCAGGACACATAATAGGTCTTGTCCATGTCCTTGGCGGCGATCCCTGCCACCTCACCCCAGTAGTTGCCGCCGGTCTCGGTCATGACCATCTTGCCCGTGGCGTTGCCCAGGGTGAACATACTGATGTTGGCGTAGTCCTCCGCATCCCACCAGTAGAGCGTCATGCCGCTGTCTACGGTGATCGCGGGAGTGCAGTAGAAGTTGATCGCGAAAGCGCCGTCGAAGGAGACAGAAGGATACAACTGCTTGAAGTTGGCGTTGTTCCGCACGAAGCCGCCGATCTTGGCGCTGTCCGCCTTCACCACGTCATCCATCATGGCCTCGTTGTAGGAAGCAACCAGCTTCTTCTGGGCATCGGTCAGGCTGGCGTTCACCAGCTTGTCGGTGTTATGACCGAAATACTTCTGAGCCTCCGCACCGTAGTTCAGCATGGCCACCGCCAGCGCCTTCATCTCGGCGGTGTTGTTGCCGGAGAGGATCGAATTGGCGTAGGCCTTGGCGTTATAGCCGCCGGCAGAGGAATAGGCATAGGTACCGTCCGTCAGCTTGGCATAGACCTTGAAATACACCGTGTCACCCAGATGGGCGGCAGGCACGCTCTCAGACTTGACCATATACACCGAGCCGTTGGTGATGTATCCCGGCACCGTTCCGATGGCATCGGCCATGGTGGCGGCATCGTTCCGGGAGGACAGGAGCATCAGACCGAACTCCTCAACGGAAGAGGTATCCTTCACGCTGAAATACACGTTGTAGAAGATCTCGTCCTCGAAGCTGAGGGTGGGATACTGGAGCGCCAGACCGGGATCGGTCACGGCATTGGGATCCTTAGCGCCGCAGGAGCATACACCGCCCACATACTTATGGCTCACGCTCTCACCACAAACAGTGCAAATACCGTTGGTATCGTGGGTCGGATGCTTACATTCCTTCACCACATAGCTGAGGGTGTAGGTATCATTCCCGTTGTCCATCAGACGGAAAGTGACTTCCCGACCGCCGGGGACGAACAGTTTCTCAGCAACGATGCCGCTGTTGGTGTTGTAAAGGGTAGCGGCTGTCACATCATATCCCAGCCAGCCGTTGGTCATATACCAGTCCATGTTATCATGGGACTTGACAGCCACATAGCTGTCACTGGCGAAGGTCGTGGTGAGCGTGCCGCCCACGAACTTATATCCACCAAGATTCTGGTAGTCGCCCTCGCATCCATGATCTGCGCCATTGATGAATCCGATCAGGTACATATCCTTCACCGGCTTCTTGAAGCCGCAGATCTTACATACATTGGCGAAATAGTTGTGTTTACAGGGCATACCACAGTTGGTACAGACCCCTTCCGTCCAGGTGCCGTGGGCGCACTTGGTGATCTCATAGCTCAAGGTCAAGGTCCCATCCTCGTTCACCGTCAGGGTGAAGGTGATCTCGTGGAGCCCCGGGACGAAGAGCTTATCGGCCTCCGCCAGGGTGTTGCTGTCATAGAGGGTAGCGGACTTGGCATCCCATCCAAGGAACCCATTGGTCAGATACCAGCGGTAGTTCCCCTCGGTCTTGACACCCACATAGCTGTCCTCCGTGAAGGTGACCGTGAGCTCCCCATCCACGAACAGATACTGGCCCATGTTCATGTAGTCGCCCTCGCAGGCATAGTCCATGCCATTGATGAAACCGAAGAGGTAATAGTTCCGCACCGGTTCTGCCTCGCCGCAGATGCCGCAGAAGCCGTCCACATAGTTATGCTCACAGGCGGTGCCGCAGACGGTACAAACGCCCTCGCTCCAGCTGTGGTCCCCAAGCTTGGCATCCACATAACGGTAGACGGTCCGTTCCTGGACCTTCCGGGTACCGGAAGCGGAGATCGGCGTGTCGCCCCATTCGGACCACTCGGTCCAGCGCTCATGGGTGTACTGGGCATCGTAGGTGGTATAGCTATCCTCATACAGAGGGATCGCGTACCACCAGTGGGAGTCCGTACAGGCATCCGCCCGGGGATAGGTCATAGATCCGTCCGAGGCCTCCGTCAAGGTCGTGGGATCCATGGTCGCCAGATCCGCCATGAAGGCATGGAAGGTCGTGTGAGATCCGTCATTGACCTTGGAGGTCGTACGGTTGATGGGGCCATCGGCATAGGAGCCGTAACACCAGTGGTAATACACATAGCCGATCAGCTTCTTTGTGGTGGTGTACTCCGTCTTGGAGGTAGCAGTCTCCCCTTCCACAGGCGCGAAGAGGCCCTTATCGTACTTGGAATACAATGCGTGGGTATCCAAAAAGCCTTCAGGCCACTGGTCCACATACTGCATGGTCTTGGTCCCATTCTTGATCCACTTCTTACCGATCTGCGTGTAGCCGGGCTCCGAAGCAGAAGCGGAGGTGATGGTCTCATAGACAGAGCTGCGGTACTGGGTCTTGCGCTCCATCAGGCTGTCATCCACGCCCTCAGGCTTGACCTCAGACCACTGGGTCATCATCTCATCGGCATAAACGCTGTAATTATGACCGCACACAGAGCAGGTGTACTCATACCGCTCATAGTTTTGGCAAGTAGCAGGATGCTTCACTGTGGAGTAGCTGTGGCCCTTGGCATCGATAGCCTTGGTCTCCACTCCGCCACAACGGGAGCAGGTCCGGGAGGACACGCCCTCCCTGGTGCAGGTGGGGGCAGTGGTGGTGCTCCATGCGCCATAGGCGTGACCGCCGCTCGTCACCTTATCCACCACCAGACCGCAGGTACTACAGGCAGTGATCGTCCGGCCATCTGTCAGACAGGTAGATGTCTTGATGACGTGATCGGTATTGGTGTGAGCACAGGTCGCGGTATCCACCGCCGAAGAGACCACCACGAAGGGCTTATCCTTGAACACCACAGTACCGGTATTGGACTTCAGAGTGGTGGGATCCGCAGCGTAGTGATTGGCATAAGTCGCCGCCAGATAGTAAGTATAGTTGCCCAGAGGAAGGGCGCCCATCCAGGTGTCATTGTCCACCTTGCTCCCCTTCAGCACATAGGAAGTCGTCGAAGTATTCTCCGTGGTGCCGGTCACCGGATCCCCCTTCTCACCAAAGCCATTGTAGATGTAACAGGAGACCGAGGTGATCTCATTGTATTTGGTAGCCACCGTGCCATTGACATAGAAGGTCGCGCCCTTCACATGGCTGTCCGGCGTCGTGGCCCCGTTCAGGGCGATATCCGTGGTGATATCCTCCACATACTCCACATTGCCGGAGTAGATATAGCCCAGATCGCCGGTGGAGGTCAGGACCTCATACCAGTAGTTGCCGTAGAGGTTCTTATAGATACCCACCGCCGTGACCTGCTTGCCGGGCTGCAGGGTCTCGATCAGAGTGGAAGCGGGATCCGAGCCCTCAGAGCAGGGCGCGCCCCGGACCTGAGTATCCGCGCCGGTGACGTTCAGAGTGCAGTAGGAGGCAAACCGCTCGCACTGGTCCTTATAGTCCATGGAGAAGCCGGCGTTCTGCCGGGCGGTGGTGGAGCTGGCAGTGATGTTGGTCAACGCGGTGGTGTTGTAGAGCTGGATCAGAGAACCGCTGCCGTAATCCTTGCCGTTGATATCCATCTTGCCCAGCTGGCGGTCCACCACATAGTAGCCCTTGTTGATGCCGGTGGTGATGGTGTTGAAGGACTTGTTGTAGTAGTCCAGCCACACGTTGTAGCTGATACCGGCGGTGACCTTCATGAACTGGTTGAATTCATTACCGGTGTAGTAGCCGGAGCCGATCACCTGACAACCCAGAGACCAGTTCCAGCCCGCCGCGGCACCGCCGCAGGTATTGGTGGAACGGGTATGGATGTTCAGGCCGGAAGCACCGGCGGTGTAGCCGTTGAGGTTATTGGCAGGAGTGTAATAACCCTGACCCAGATTGATCTGGAAGGCACCGTAAGGACCGGTGTGGTTCCAGGTATAGAAGGAATAGATGCCATCCTTCACCGTGGTGGCACCGGAGTAAGCCACACCGTTGGTGCAGTTCTGGGGGTCATCGGGGATCGAGGAGCTGTTCTCGCAGTAGTAAGGGATGTAAACGTTGCCGCTGGAGTTCAGCTGGACCACGATACATACCGCCTGGTTCCGAACGTCGCCTACCGCGTCGGCATAGGTGCTGCCGTTCCAGTAGTTGTCAGAACCGCCCTCGAACATGAACACCACGGACAAGCCGCTGTTCAGCGTGCTTTGCAAAGTGGAGTTCGTGTTCAGGTGATACCGCATCATGGTATCGATATATTTCTGTGCGATGTTGTTGGAGATGAAGCTGGAGCAGGTCAGCGAGCTGACACCTCCGATGGCCTCCGCCTCCACGCTGAGGAACGACGGCATCAGTCCCAGCACCAAACACAGTGCCAGCACCAGCGCCACGATCCGTTTCCCGGTCATGCGTTTCATAAAAAATACCTCCTGAACTTCATACTTCTATGCATATCATACAGCGATCCTGCCCAAAAATCAAGGCTTCGTCATAAACAATGCACAGAATTTCCCACATCGTCTTCCATCCCACCCCAGATTTTGCTATAATAGAGACAAACGAACCCAGGAGGTGGACACGAATGGATCCGCAGGAACAGAAATATCTTGCCATGACCCAGCCCCCGGTCCGGGGACTCATCCTCCGGCTGGCGATCCCCTGCATCATCAGCATGCTGGTGACCGCCTTCTACAACATGGCCGATACCTTCTTCGTCGGCATGCTCAAAAGCAACGCCGCCACCGCCGCCGTGGGTGTAGTGTTCTCCATGATGGCAGTGATCCAGGCGATCGGCTTCTTCTTCGGTCACGGCAGTGGGAACTACATCTCCCGTCAGTTGGGTCAAAAGAACTATGAGGAAGCCTCCACCATGGCCGCCACCGGCTTCTACGGTGCCCTCTTGACAGGTGTCGTGATCGCGGTGCTGGGCAATATCTTTCTGGACCCGCTTTCCTTGCTCTTGGGTGCCACCGAAACGATCCTGCCGGACACCAGAGCCTACCTCCGCCCGATCCTTCTGGGCGCCCCGTGGATGACCGCTTCTCTGGTGCTGAACAATCAGCTCCGCTATCAGGGAAGCGCCGCCTATGCCATGGTGGGCATCGTCACCGGTGCCATACTGAACATCGCGCTGGACCCGATCCTGATCCTCTATTTCAAAATGGGGGTCGCCGGTGCCGGCTGGGCCACGATCATCAGCCAGTTCGTCAGCTTCTGCCTTCTCTACATCGGTTGCGCCCGTGGAGACAACCTGAAGATCCAGTTGTCCAAAGTACGCTTTCGACTCTTCTATCTGATCCAGATCCTTCGGGGCGGCCTGCCCTCTCTGGCCCGTCAGAGCCTTGCTTCTCTTGCCACCATCTGCCTGAACCACGCCGCCGGCGGCTACTCCGATGCAGCCATCGCCGCCATGGGCGTGGTCCAGCGGATCATGATGTTCGGAGCTTCCACCATGATCGGCTTCGGTCAGGGCTTCCAGCCGGTCTGCGGCTTCAACTACGGAGCCGGGCTCTATCACCGGGTGAAGGAAGGCTTCTGGTTCTGCGTCAAGACCTCCGTGGTCTTCCTGACCGGCGCCGGTGCCCTGATGTTCGCCTTCGCCCCGCAGCTGATCGCCCTGTTCCGTGACGACCCGGAAGTCATCGCCTGCGGTGCCGCCGCCCTTCGTTTCCAATGCCTGACCTTCCCTGCCCAAAGCTGGGTCGTCATGAGCAATATGATGGAGCAGTCCGTGGACCGCACGGTGCCCGCCACCTTCCTGTCCGCCGCCCGGCAGGGCATCTTCTTCATCCCGGCTCTGTGGATCCTGTCTTCCCTTCTGGGCCTCACCGGCATCCAGATGGCCCAATCCACCGCTGACCTGTGTACCCTTCTTTGCGCCATCCCGATCCATCTCCACGTCATGCGGACAATAAAAAAATAACACCACGGGGCCGAAGCAAAACCTAAGTTTTGCTTCGGCCCCGTGCCTCATCAAGTCCGTGTAGGGCGGAGGCATGCCTCCGCCGCGATCCATGGTCCGGTCTGTCTCTTCAAGTCGTCACTTGACCATCATCGGTCCGTTCTGTCATCTCCTCCGGAGGATCTTCCACTTCCCCAGATACCACCGAAGACTCTACCGCAGGCACATCCACCACCCACGGTGTCTCCTGCTTCCGCTCTTTCCTGCCGAAGAGAAGATAGGCCACCGCTCCCACGGGCACCAACAGCCGAAGGACCTT
>JAFNXT010000015.1 GCA_017378975.1 Oscillospiraceae bacterium | reverse complement strand
TGATCCGGCAGGCGGACAAGGTGTTCGTGACGCTGGCGGAGGGGACGGAGAACCGGCTGACCGGTGGCACGGTCGGAGAGGATGACGGTGAGGACGGGGCCCTGTTCTCACGGCAGGATCTGACGCTCAACGGCACCGGGGGTCTGACGGTGGTGGCCACGGAGGGCCATGGGATCGTTTGTAAGGATGATCTGAAGATCACCGGGGGCACCTATGTGGTGGAAAGCGCTGCCCATGGGGTCGATGCCAACGACAGTGTCCGGATCAAGGATGGGTCGCTGACGGTGGATGCCGGGAAGGATGGGATCCATGTGGAGCATTCGGAAGATCCGGAGCAGGGCTTCTTCTATCTGGAAAGCGGAAGTCTGGACATCGAGGCGGAAGGGGACGGGATCAGTGCCTCCGCCTGGGCACGGATGATGGATGGCACCGTAGAGATACTGGCCGGTGGCGGACATGAGAACGGCGAGAGCCACAGCTCCGGCGGCTGGGGCGATTTTGGCGGCGGCCCCGGCGGCGGTCCCGGCGGGATGCGTCCCCCGGACCGGCGGTCCAACGACACCTCCACGGAAGAGGCCAGCTCCAGCATGAAGGGCATGAAGGCCGGGACCGCCCTGTGGATCGGTGGCGGCACGGTGACGATCGACGCGGCGGACGACGGGCTCCACTCTGATGGATCCGTGGAGATCCTGGGCGGTGATCTGACGATCGCCACAGGGGATGACGGGATCCATGGAGAAACGGAGCTGACGGTCCGTGACGGCAGGATCCGTATCACTGAGAGTTATGAGGGTCTGGAGGCCAAGGATCTGCGGATCTGCGGCGGCCAGATCGAAGTGGCGGCCACGGATGACGGCTTCAACGCCGCCGGGGGCACCGATGACAGCGGTAACGGCGGCAGAGATCAGATGTTCGGCGGCGGTTTCGGCGGAAGGCCCGGCGGACCCGGCGGCGCATCCGATGGCAGTATCGTCATAGAAGGAGGGGATATCTATATCCGGTCCTCCGGTGACGGCATGGATGCCAACGGATATTTGCAGATCGACGGCGGCCATACGGTGGTATGCGGCCCCAACAGCGGGGATACGGCCACGCTGGATTTCGATACCACGGGCACGATCAACGGCGGTGTGTTCCTTGGCACCGGAGCGTCCGGTATGGCCCAGACCTTTTCGGATAGCACACAGGGCGTGCTGGCTGTGAGCGTGGGCCGGGGATCGGAGGCCGGGGCGGAGGTCATCGTGACGGATGGGGAAGGCAGGGAGCTGGCAAGGCTCCAGCCGGAGCTGCCCTTCAGTGTGGTGATCGTGAGCACACCGGAACTGGTGAAGGGACAGACCTACCACATCCGCGCCGGAACGGCGGAGGGCGATCTGGAAGCATACTGACGTAATTACGGCGTGGAGGTATACGCCACATGAACAAATGAGCCGGCCCCGTGAGGGGTCGGCTCATCGTTCGTTTTATGCCGCTTTCTTACAGCAGATGGAGATACTTTCTCGTCAGCCACCAGGCTCCGACCAGCGCTATCGCAGAACCGATACCCAAGAGGATGAGTTTCGTCTGCTTGGACATGAGCTCGGGAGCGGGGGTGGGGACGGCGGTCTGGACCTCGGGGATGGGGCGCTTTTCAGCCAGCGTACGGGCCTGCTCCACGGTCTGGATCGTACGGGCCAGCTGGCGCAGGTCCAGATAGGTGGAGCCGTAGGTGCGACCCTCCTCGTTCACCAGCATACCGTTGCTGTCGTATGTCCAGGTGGTGCCGGAGAGGATCTGATCTTCGGTCAGGTCACTGTCCACCTCGAAAACAGGGAGGACCGTCAGACCGGAGGTCTTCAGGCTGGTGAAGGACAGCATGCCGTCAGAGTTGTTGTTGGTCCGGGCAAGAAGCATCACGCTGTAGATCCGCCGACCTTCGGCGTCGGTGGTGTAAGGACAGGTGGTGTAGTCGATCTGGACGTACTGCTCCGTGCCGGTCCCGATCTGTGCCAGTTTCGTCTCTACCACGGAGGTCGTGGTGGCTTTCAGGTAGAACAGATCCATGGCGATGCCCATAATGCTGTCCTTGCTCTGGAAATGCTTGAAGTTCTGGGCCCGCAAGGCGATCTGGACCGATCCGCCGGCATTGCTGTCATCTTCCCGGACATAGAACAGGAGCATCTGACGGTTGGTCACCTCGGTGCCGTTGGGGTTCTGAGTGCCCGTGGGTTCGTTGGTGCGGCGGAAATACAGTTCGTTGTTGGGACCGTATACCAGATAATCCTCGATGCTGTCCACCAGGTTGGCATCGTAGGACTGGTCGTTGGCATCGATCAGACCGTTCCGGTTCTCGGTCCAGATCATGTTGCCGGTACAGGCCTGGAAGCCACTGTTGACACTGGTCCAGTTGACGAAGGCCAACTGGCTGTCCAGCAGGAGCTGGCGGACCTCATAGAATTTGGCACCGGCTTCCCGGTCGTTGTAGTAGGGGACATCCTGTTCGTCTCTGGGATCGGCCCCCATGGGCTGGAAGATGCGGATGCCGTCGATGTAGAGCGCGTTCTGATACCGGGAGAGGGGAGGCAGGAGCTCGCCCTGTTCGTCTTCCTTCCAGAGATCTTTGGAAGCTTCCACGTCATACTCCGGGCTGCCGGACACGGTCACATGGTAGCGACCGGGCTCCAGACCCTCCACACGGATCACCGGCACCTGATAGATGACTTCGCTGCCGCCGTTGCCGTTGGTGTGGTTATCGAACTCAGTGATCACCGGCATATGCCGGACCAGCTCGTCGGCCTCGTTGGTGACCTGAACGATCATGGTGCCGCAGGTGGTGGCATCGGTACGGCTGAGGATCTCGAAGCCGGTGCCTGTGAAGTCGAAGGAGGCGAAGACGGCATCATCCTCGATCGCGTATTCCTTCAGGCTGTTACCGCTCATCTTGTTGTTGGAAGCATAGGCCGGGTCCTGACCGTAGGGCGTGGTCTGGTCCGCGGACTGGATCAGCGTGCCGCTGCCGGCGCCGTGGTGGGTGAAGCTGCCGCTGTCATCGGAGTACCGGAGGGCGGTGAAGTCATCCTCGTAGTAGACCACGTTGGCGGGGACCACAGTCACCTTCTGATACATCTGGACTTCCTTGGAGATGTCGATCTTGTATGCGCCCCCGGAAGAGGCATTGGCAGGGCCAACGGCGTTGGGGGTGGCGGTCTTGTCGTGGACCGTGACGGCCATATACATGGTATTGGGCTCGTCCATGAAGTCTGTGGGCTGGAAATAGAGCCGGTCATCGGTATCGTCCGTCACGGTGAAGGTGCCGTCGCCGGTGGTCAGGGAGGTCCCGTCCTTCGCGGGGAAGGAGATCCGGTTGGCATCGCCGGTAGAGTATGCACTATTGGTATACTTCATGTAGCTGACAGCGGAGCCGTTGGTGGTCATGCTCATGATGGAGTAGGACGAGTTACCGAAGGATACCGTATCATTGGCTTTGATGCCGCCTTCGCCGGTGAGCTCCGCCTTCAGGCCGTAGTCCAGGACCATCACATCGTCCTCTACATCCGCAACGTAGACCGTTACCGGGATGATGGAGAATTGGTCCGGCCAGCCATTGCCGTTGTTACCACTTCGCCAGACCCTCAGATAGAACACATACTTTCCGGGCTTCTGGAAATCGAGCCGCAGGAGGGTACCGTGGACGCCGGTGGCAGTGGTGCCCTCACTTTGGGTGACGGTGACACCGGCCCAGTTATACGCCGTGCCGTTGGCAAGACAGGGCGTCATCCAGGTCCAGGTGGGCTTCAGATTTGCCAGATTCGTGGAAGGATCGTTTTTCTGGCTGTCCGGCAGCAGGCCCAACTTGGCTTCGTCTGTCATCTGAGAGAACACGTCCTCACGCCGGATGCCCAGATAGTGGCCTGCCCACATGTAGAACTGGATACCGCTGGACATGACACGCACCATATGGGTATCCTTACCGTTGAGGAGCGTTTTGGAGCCGATCGCCGTAGCCGCCGTGGTCTCCAACGTGTTGGGGAACTGGTTGCCGGTGAAGGCGACCTTGTTCAGATTCACGTAGATGCCACGGACGGTGACGGTGGCATCCTTCCACAGGCCGGAACCTGCGTACAGACTGGAGGTGTCTTCGGTCTGGGTGTTCGGTGAGGTCAGGTCCTCCATGTATTTTTTCAGCGCGGCATTGTCCGGAAGGGTCACATCCACAGACACCGGGCCGCTGAGATTCGGCCCCGTATATCCTGAGATGTTGATCGTCAGATCCGATACATCCAGCGTTCCGCCGTCTTTATCGAACACGGCGTTGGCGTTCTTCCCCGCCGCGTTGCTGATCACCAGACCGCTCTCCTTATCCAGCTTCACGCCGATGGTAGTGTCCGTCATGGTCAGGTCATAGAGCTTGTTGTTACCGCTGTTGGTGATGGAGAAGCTGTACTCCACCAGTTGGTCCTTATCCGCGATACCGCCATAGGGGATCTCGTCGCCACCCTGATAAGCGGTCTTGTTGGTCTGCATGGAGGGGTCGGTCATGACGATGTTGGTGGCGATCCGCATATTGGCGCCATAGCCGTGACGCTCCATGTAGTAGAAGTCGATGGCGTAGCTCTGACCGTCGGCAAGGTCCAGCTTGTGCCAGCGGCGGTAGGACTCCTTGGTGGCAGCGTCCAGATTGGAGGCAGCCAGGATGGCTTCAAAATCGCTGTCGCTCATGCCGGTATAGTAGCCGGGCAGGCTTTCGTTGTCCTCCAGGATGGATCTGGCCTTGTCCACATAGTCGTTCATGTTGAAGCCCACCTTGGTGATGGAGTGGGCACCGCCGATGTCCAGCACCAGCTCGTCGTTGACGAACAGGTACACGTCATCGTCACCTTCGAAGTCGAAGAACAAAGCATCATCCACGTGGTAGACGAACTCACCGTTGGCCTGGATCACATAGTTGTAGTTCCGGTCCCGATAGCCGATGCTGTTGGGCTTCAGCTCCTCGATGGCGTCTTCCGCGAAGTAGGACTTGCTGGGGCCTGCGTAATCTCCGGTGGCATCGGTGATCGGCAGGAAGGGGAAACGGGTGGTCCTGGCATTGGTCTGGTAATAGATCAGGTCCTTGGAATTGGCACAGGACAGGGAGATGGTTCCGGCGGTCTTATCGTATACCACCGCACTTTGGCTCTTCTGGGCATAGTCTCCGTCGGCGGCCAGATCGCCGTTGGTATCCGTCATACCGGTGCCGGTGGAGAAGCCGCCGTCGAAGATGTAGGCTTCCTTTCCGCTGGTGGCGACGGTGCCCTTGCTCAGCACCAGATAATTGTACTCATCCTGGAGCTGACTGTAAGAATCGTCCACGAAGATGTTGTGAAGCAGATAGTAGGCCGCATCGGCGAAGGTCTCGATGTAGGGCACCACATCCATGAACTGACCGACCAGCTTCGAGCGCTTCTCAGCGGTCAGCTGGGCAGCCTTGCCCCGGGCCGGCTGTGTCGCAGCCTTGTCCATATCCGACCGGAACGTGATCCCCAGTCGGGTACGCAGAGCGGTGGCAAGGTCCACCTTGGACTGGCTCTTCCCATCCACCGTGATCCCTGTGGTGACGGTATTGGCAGAGGCATCGTAGGTATAGGCGAACTGGCTGCTCTTAGAGCCCTGGATGAAGCTGTAATTGTAGTTGCCGTACTTGTCCGTTTGTGGGATGGTCAGGGTGGCCTCCAGCAGCTGGGCGATGTAATCGATGGTGTCGTTCTTGTACTGGAGGATCTTATAATTGTTGTTCCCTGCCTTCACCGTAGCCAGACTGGACTCCAGCAGACCGATGGTGCAAAGGCCGGAGGTGCCTGTGGTCAGAAGCTGATATCCAAGAGGCAGGTCGTCTGTTTTATATCCGGAGGAGCTGGAATCGAAAGAGAAGGAGAAGATGTCATCGGATACCACGTAATCCAGATCGCTGGGGATCTGATGACGGGTGATGTTGTTTTTGTACTGCAAACTGCCCAGGCCGGTGCCGGCCAGATGTTCGCCGATGGGATAGCTGTAATAGCCGCTGGGCCAACTGTTGGCACCGCCACGGTCGGTGGTATACGAGGTGCCGTTCTCAGTCCAGGTGATGGGGTTCCAACCATTGCCCTGGGAGGAGAACAGCATAGCATAGGCCACGTTGCCGGTCATGTTCCAGTGCTTGTAGCCATTGCCGGTAGTCGGTGTCGTGGTAGTGGTCGTGGAGGACGAGGTGGTCAGCGTGTTCATGTAGGTGGCACCCGCCGCGCCGAAGTTGTTGGCTTCATCCCAGGTCGCGTGAACATCTACGTAAGCCAGATCGATGCTCTGGTTGGAATCGGTAAAACCGGGAAGCCAGCAATACAGATATGTGATATAGGGATACGAACTGGAATACGCACCATTGTAATACTGATTGGCAGTCTTGGTGCTGTCGATCTGGGTCAGATCATAGACCAGATACACCCAGGTATCCGTATTCGGAGGTGCGGTCATGGGGATCTCATTGCTCTCCACGCCGTCAGTGGTAGCGTCACCATTGTTGTCCGCCCGGTTGAACCATTGGCCGGTATAACTATTGGCGGAGGAATTGGTCGCGCCTACGATGCCATAGGCACCCAGCTTCGGAGTGGAG
>JAFNXT010000166.1 GCA_017378975.1 Oscillospiraceae bacterium | reverse complement strand
CTTGACCTCGGAGAAGTCAGAATAGATCCGCTCACTGCCGTTCTGGATGTAGGCACGGACCTTGTAGTAATAGGTCACGCCCACAGTCAGGCTCTGGTTGGTGTAGCTGGTCTGCTTGCCATCCTTGACGGTCTTGATGCTCTTCCAGCCGCTGGAGCCGTCGGGGGTCTCGGAGCGGTAGATCTGATAACCATCCGCACCGTCCACAGCGGTCCAGGTGACCTTCACGGAGGTCTGCTCCTTGCTGTAGCAGGAGGTGATCACGGGAGCTTCAGGCTTGGTGGGCTCCACGGGCTTTTCGGGCTCCTTGTTCACCAGTTCCAGATTCCGGTTGTAAACGGAACCCTCGTCCTTCAGGTCACCCTTGACCAGAATGGTGGTGGAGATGGCATCCACGCCCACATTGCTGCTGCCGGAGCCCACATCCATGCTCCACAGCGCATCGATGCCGGCCTTGTCCCCATGGACGCAGGCCTGCCACTTACCGGCAGGGATGCCGTATCTGCTCAGATCCACATTGGCGGAGCTGGAGCCGGCGTTGTAGATGATCACGATGCCGTCAGAGACCTCGCCGTTGACACCGCCGCCGATGTAGAACAGGATCACCTGATCGGAGATCCGGTGGTAAGTCACGTTGTTCCACGCCTCCGCGCCGCCGGGGCAACGCAGGGCCGCGTGGTTCTTACGGAACTCGATCAGACCGCCATAGTAATCATCGGTCACCTGACAGTAGGTCTTGCTCTTCAGGTCGGACCAGCGGATCTTGTTGATGTAGTCATCGGTACCGAAGGCGTTGTCGTAGCGGTTGCCATCGGCATCCTTCTTCTCACGCAGCAGCTCTTCACCGGAATAGATGAAGGGCGTGCCCTGTGCCATCATGAGGATCGCGGTGGAGAGGTTGCCCATCTTCACCATATCCTGCCAGGAGGAGCCGTTCTTGCTGAGGATGATCTTATCCATCAGGCAGTAGTTATCGTGGCAGGACACATAGTTGAGGGTCTGCTTGGGATCGGTGGACCAGCCGTTGCTGGCGCGGAAGTAGTTGGCGATCGCGTCCTCATAGTCACCGCTACCGGTGGCGAAGCCCCAGGAATTGCCGTTGTGGCCGGCGATGGCGTTCCGGAAGTCATCGTTGAAGAAGCCGAAGCCACCCACGGCCCATGCGTTGCCCTTGGTGGCAAGGTCGTAGCCGTATTCCACAGCGGTATCGCCGGAGCCCCAGCCCTCGCCATAGAGCAGGACGTTGGGATACTTGGCCCGGACGGTGGAGACGATCTCATTGATGGTCTGGGTGTCGATCAGACCGGCCAGGTCGAAGCGGAAGCCATCGATGTGGTACTCCTCGATCCAATGCATGACGGAGTCCACGATCATGTTCCGCACCATGCTCCGCTCGGTGGCGATGTCGTTGCCGCAACCGGAGCCGTTGGACCAGTTGCCCTCACCGAAGAAACGGGAGTAGTAATTGGGCACGATCTTGTTGCCGCAGAAGTTGCCGCCGTCGAAGGCATGGTTGTACACCACGTCCATGACCACGTTGATGCCGTTCTTGTGAAGGGTCTGGACCATGGTCTTGAACTCAGTGATACGGGTGGCGCCGTTGAAGGGGTCGGTGGAATAGGAGCCGTCGGGGGCATTGTAGTTCTTCGGGTCGTAGCCCCAGGCATACTGCTCCCACTGATCCAGCTTATACTCATCGCTGGAATTGAAATCGTACACGGGCATCAGCTGCACATGGCTCACGCCCAGCTCCTTCAGGTGATCCAAACCGGTCGCGCGGCCGTCGTATCTGGTGCCGGACTGGGTCAGACCCAGATAGGTGCCCTTCCAGTCTTCCTTGACACCGGAGGACGCATCGATGGTCATCTCCCGGACGTGCATCTCATAGATGATCGCGTCGGTCAGGGACATCCCTTGGTTGGGGCTGATGTCGTTCTCCCAGCCGGCGGGATCCGTCTTGTCCATATCCAGGATCATGCCACGGTCGCCGTTGGCACCCACGGCCTTGGCGTAGGGATCCGTGGCCTCCACGGTGTAGCCGTTATGGCCGATGTCGAAGTTGTAGTACTTGCCATGCAGATCGCCGGAGACGGTGACGTACCAAACGCCCTTCTCGCCCAGCTTCATGGTCACATACTGCTGCTGATCGTTGTTGCCGTAGTTACCGGAGGCGTAGATCTTCACATGGGCAGACTTGGCAGTGGGGGCCCACACCTTGAAGGTGGTGGAGGTCTTGGAATAGACCGCGCCCAGATCGTCGCCGTGGTAGGTGTACTCCTGCGCGAAGTACTTGGAGTAGAACAGATCCTTGGTGCCGATGCCCACCTTCAGGCCGTTGAAGACCACCTGATAGTCGGACAGCTCGTTCAGGGTCAGTCTGCGGGTGGTGTGGAGCAGATAGCCGCCGGAGGTGACTTCCACACCGGTGACCTTCACAGCGCTGTCGGGACCGGTGATCGAGAAAGCGGAAGTCAGGGCCCCGGTATAGGGCACGGACAGGCCCACCAGGATCTTGCCGCTGTCATATTCCAGCAGGGCGCTGACGGGCTTGGCACAACCCACCACATCGGTGTCCAGCACACGGGAGCCCTCCCATGTACCGGCGTTGACGAAGTAATGGACGGTGCCGGAGGACACATCGGACAGGTCGATGAACCGGTCGCTGAACTCCTGATCGGCCCAGTTGCCCTTACGGACGATGAAGCCCACATTGGCATTGTTCCTTCCGTCCACGGTGAAGGTGGCCACCCGGCCCTTGTCGCCGGTGACGCTCTGGAGCTGAGCGGCGGCACCGTTGGCGTTGCCGGCCCAGTACCACACATCCCAATCGGTGTAGCCGCCACTGCGGTAGAAGTGGAGCTTCACGGTGACCTTGCCGTTATCCTGCGGGGCGTTGCCGGAGGGCACCACCAGCACGGAGTTGTTGTCGTAACCGCCCACCTTGGCGTTGCCGGGATCGGTGATCCAGTTGCCATCCACCACGAACTTGTACTCGTGGACACCGGGGGTCAGGGTCACGGTGGCAGAGAAGATACTGCCGGACTTGGTCATCTTGGTGGAGGAGGTGCTCCAGTTGTTGAAGGTACCGGCCAGATACACGTTGGTGCCGGTGCCCTTGTAGCGGAAGGTCACCTGATCGCCGTTGACCTCGGTGCTGAGGAACTGGGAGGCCAGCGTATCGGAAGTGGTGGCGGTGTGCTTGCCGTCGGACCCGGCGGTGGCGGAGGGCTGGACCCACAGCTCCACCTCTCCGGCGGACAGCTTGGAGGCCGCCACGGTCACATCCTTGGTCTGGGCGCCCTTCATGTTGTGGAAGGACAGGCCCAGCTTCTCACCGGAAGCGAAGGCATGGCTCAGCTCCGCCACGAAGTAGCCGTTCCCATCTCTGGTCATGACGTTGCCGGGCCACTGACCGGTCACATCGCCGGAATCGGTCCAGCCATAGACCGCCACGCTGTCCCAAGCCGCGGCGTTGATGAAGTGGACCTTGACCTTGGTGGTCTTCTGGGCGGTGGTATCCAGATCCACGGTGACGGCGCAGGAGAAGCCGTCGGTGGTGGAAGCGGTCAGCGCCACGGTGGTGCCGGTGTAGGCATCCTTCACCGTCAGGGCGGTGCCGCTGAGGGTCACGTTGCTGTCAGAGGTGGCCAGCTTGTAGCTGACGGCCTTCCGGACGGTGGCACCCTCCTGGGTCACGCAGTCCAGCTCCTTGGGGAGCTGGATGGCAGCGCCCTTGGTGCCGGGGATGGTCACAGCGGCCATACCGGGCATGACGATATAGTTGTTGGTGTTGCCACTGCCGTCGGACACGGTCTGGGGGTTGGCAGGATCGTTGATCCAGTTGCTGTCCACCACGAACTTGTACTCATACTGACCGGCAGGCAGCTCCATGGAGCAGGTGAAGACACTGCCGGACTTGGTCATCTTGTTGGCGGAAGAGCTCCAGCCGTTCATGGAACCGGCCACATAGACGTTGGTGCCGGAGCCTTCATAAGTGAAGGTGACGGTGTTGCCGGAGATCTTGGGAGGGGCACACTTGGCAGGCTTGTTGCTGGGGCCGTTGACCCACCAGTCGTTGCCGCTCTGGAGCTGGCTGTTGCTCAGGGTCAGATCGGCGGTCTGCTTGCCGTCGTTGTTGTTGAAAATGAAATTGAACTTGTTGCTGCTGGTGTTGTTGTAGCTGACGGTCAGCGCATACAGCCCACCCTCGCCCCTGGTCAGGGCCGTACCGGGCCATTCACCGGTCAGCGTACCGTTGTTATCCCAGGCGTAACCGTACACATCGCCCCAACCGTCGGTGTCCTTGAAATACACCGTGACGCTCTGGCTGGCGGCGTTGACGGTGGCACCGGTGAGCATGGGGACCGCCGGAAGCAAAGACAGCATCATGGCGAGCACCAGGATGAAGCTCATGCTCCGACGCAGACCATTGGTCATACGTTCCATCATCGTTTCCTCCATCGATCATAATAATTTGCGCAATCATGCACTCTAATTATAGTAGACGTACCGTTCTTTGACAATTGACAGAAGGTACAAATTACCGTCTGTTCTTTTGGCGTTTTCACGAACCGTTTCCCCACGCCAGAGCATTTACGATCCCCGTTTCTTGTGGTATCATGAATAAAAAAGGAGGCGTCTGGATGAAACAGATCCTTTGTCTTTTCCTTGCGCTCCTGCTGACGGGTTGCGGTGCCCCGGTCGCACCGCGGGAGGAGCGTTCCGTGACCCTCCGGAGCATCCACGGCGGACCCCTCCCCGGCATCGAAGTGACCGTCTGGCAGGGACAGTCGCCGCTGGACCGTCAGATCACCGACGAGACCGGTACCGTCCGCTTCGGGCTCCTGCCGGGGGACTATCACCTGACCCTGGACCGGCTCCCTCCGGGCCATACCGCACCGGCGGAACTTCCCCTGACGGACACCGTGACCCTCACCACCGCTCCCATCCCTCCGGAGCAGGGCTCTCCCACTTCTCTGGGGCTTGGGGATCTGATGTACGACTTCACCCTCACCACGCCCACCGGCGAGATCTTCAACCTGTCCCAGACCTTACAGGAGAAGGAGCTGGTACTGCTTGAGTTCTGGTACACCGGGTGCCGCCCCTGTGCCACCTCCTTCACCGCCTTGGAAGTGGTCTACAGCCAGCTCAAAGACCGGATCGCCGTGATCGGTGCCGACCCTCTGGAGGATGCCGCCACAGTCTCCGGCTACAAAAAGCACAGCTTCCCTCTGGCCCCCTGTCCCAGTTCATGGACGGATATTTTCGGCATCACCATGTACCCCACGCTGATCCTGATCGACCGCTGGGGCGTGATCCGCCACGTCCACCGGGGCGCGATCGCCGACCCCAACGAACTGCGCCAGCTCCTGACCCCCTACCTCACGTAAAAGGAGCCATACCCCACTCAGTGTAGGGCGGGGGCTTGCCCCCGCCGGTGTACTTGCGGAGCAAGTACACATGACACAACACATCTGCCGCTGATCGCAAGCGATCAGCGATGGCGGGGGCAAGCCCCCGCCCTACAAAAATACGAGGGAGGTCACCTATGATCCCAAGACACATCTGCGAACAAGTCCTGTCCCGTGCCATGTCCACCGGCGCGGACTACGCCGAGCTG
>JAFNXT010000165.1 GCA_017378975.1 Oscillospiraceae bacterium | reverse complement strand
GACCGTTTGCGCTGGTGGAGGAAGTGAAGGTGGCGACACCGGTGGCGCGGACATAAAGTCCCAATTTTTTCAGTGTGTTTTCCACCGCGGAGGGGGACTTTCCGATGAGATCGGGGACGGTGACGGTCTCTTCCACATGGTCCGTGTCGTCAGGATGGATGGTCTCCCATTCGCCCTGGGCGATGCTGGCCGCCTCCTCGGTGGAGAGGGTGGTGTGGTCGGTGACGTAGTTGAGCTGGCCCAACATATGATCGATGTAGATATATACACCGATGATCGCGGTTAGGATGATCGAAAGGATCACGCACAGCACGATCAGCGCGGTCCGTACCCGGCGTGCTTTCTTTCTTCTCTTAGCATCGCTCATGCCTTATGCCTCCTGGATCAAGTCTGACCCGATCATACACCTTTTGACAGGAGAAATCAAGTCTGTCTTCAAAAAATAGGGGATCAACCGAAGAAGTCACCGAACCAGGGGTCCATGGGTAAGATGGGCGACTGATGGGTGGGCTCCGTGGCCTGAGGCTCGGTGTTCTTGGGCTTCTCGTCCAGCACCAGCGTCAGGATCTTCTCACCGCCCTCGGAGTGACGGTAGACGGTGGCGGAGATCTCGTCACCGGCCTTGAACCGGCGCAGTACACGGGTCAGATCGTTGAGGTTGGAGACCTTATAGCCACCCAGATCGACGATGATGTCCTGAGGGCGGATGCCGCCCTTGTCGGCGCAGGTGCCGGAGAACACTTCCTGCACCAGGATGCCCAGCGGCAGACCGTAGAGCTTGGCGGCGTTCTCGTCCACGTTGGATACGTTCACGCCCAGATAAGCGCCGGTGATATAACCGAATTCCCGCAGATCTGCCAGCATATCCTTCACGTCATCCATGGGGATGGCGAAGCCGATGCCCTCGATGGAAGCGCCGGAGGTGGTGGTGCCGGAATATTTGGCGGTGGTGATGCCGATCACCTCGCCCTTCATATTGAACAGGGGGCCGCCGGAGTTGCCGGGGTTGATGGCGGCATCGGTCTGGAGCATATTGATCTGGGTGCCGTCGGTGGTGATCACCCGGTCCTTGGCGCTGACATAGCCAACGGTCAGCGTGGATGCCAGCTCGCCCAGCGGGTTGCCGATGGCGGCGACCTGATCGCCCACGATCAGCGCGTCGGACTGGCCCACGGTGACGGGGCGCAGACCGGTGGCCTCGATCTTCAGAAGAGAGATGTCGTTGGCCTCGTCACCGCCGACGAAGGTGGCGGGATATTCGGTGCCGTCGGAGAAGGTCACGGTCAGGCGGGTGGCATCCTCCACCACATGATAATTGGAGGCGATATAGCCATCCTCGGTCAGCACGAAGCCGGAGCCGGAGGAGATGGCACCGGAGGTGCGGCACTCGATCGCCACCACGCTGGTCACGTTCTGGGCATACACCTGGGCGGGGGTCATATTGCCATCGGTATTGGTATTGGGGGAGCCGGAGACGGAATCACCGGTGGTTTGGTTGGGGCGTTCCTTCAGTTGCGCTTCCAGTGCCTTGAGCTTCTCGTTGAAGGACATGGTCATCAGCTCCGTCTGCTCTTTCCAGTGGTCATTGATCCGCTTGGAGGTCAGCGCGCAGCCGCCCACCACCAGAGCCACCGTCAGCAGGCTACAGAGGACGGTCTTGCCGGCAGAGCCCTTCTTCCGCTCCTTCGGTCGCTTTTGAGAGGGAGGAGGGAAGGCGCCGTAGGCCGGAGCCTGAGGCTGGGCGTAGCCGTAGACCGGCGGGACGGGCTGGGGAGCCGGGGGCGGGGTGACAGGGACCGTGGGCTCCTCCATCGGGATCTCGTTGACCGCAGGGACCTCCGGGGCCTCGGGGGTGGGAGCGCTATCCATGGGAGTGTTGTTGAGTTCGTCCATATTGGTTCCACATCCTTTGTGTCATATGTGTTTTTGACCATGATATCATCCAAATATGAACCGATCGTGTCCGATTTGGACGAAATCGATATTTTTTATGGGAACAGGAGCCGGACGGTCAGGGAGGACATGACGAATCCGGTCAGGTCCGCGATCAGAGCGGCAGGGATCGTGTAGCGGGTGCGTTGGATCCCGGCGGCTCCGAAGTAGACGCTGACGGTATAGAAGGTGGTCTCCGTGGAGCCCAGCATCACGGCGGCGGTGCGACCGATCTGGGAATCTACCCCGTAGGTCGCCATGAGCTCCGCTCCCACCGCCAAAGCGGCACTGCCGCTGAAAGGACGGATCAGCACCAGCATGGCAGTCTCCGGGGGGATCGAGAAGAGCCGGAACACCGGGGAGAGCCATCGGGACAGGTGCTCTATGCCGCCGGAGGAACGGAGCATGGTCACGGCGGTGAGCAGGATCACCAGTGTGGGTATGATGGATAAGAGGAGCTTCAGACCATCGGCGGCACCGGTGACCAGCAAGCCGTAGGCATCTTCCTTTTTGTGGAGGGCAAGAGCCGTGGCGAGGATCAGGATGGCGGGGACGATGTAGCCGGTCATGTACGCCACACCTTCCCTATGCACCACGCGGCGGTGACTCCCAGTCCGGCGGAGCAGAGGCTGGTGATCCAGACCGCCGGGAGGATGTCGAAGGGGGCGGCACATCCAAGCTGGGACCGGATCGCCGCCACGGTGGCAGGGATCAGCTGGATCGAGGCGGTGTTCAGCACGATCAGGCGACAAAGCTGGTCCGTTGCGGTCTGGGGCTGTCGTGGATCTGTCATTCGTTTCGCCGCCCGGATCCCCATGGGCGTGGCGGCGTTCCCCAGACCAAGGAAGTTGGCGCAGATGTTGGCGCTCAGGTCACGCTCCAGCGCGGGGTCGGTCCGGGTGCCGGGGAAGATCCGGTGGAGCAGGGGGCGCAGGAGCTTCGCCAGCAGTCCCGTGAGCCCGGCCCGGTCCATGAGGGTCCCTACGCCGGACCACAGACACATGGAGCCGGCCATGCCGATGGCGAGGCTGATCCCTTTCTGGGACCCTTCTGCGATGGCGGCACCGAGGTCGATCGTTCGTTCAGAAAAAATACCGGAAATTACCGAAAACAGCAAAACTACCAGCCAGATCCAGGCCATGAGCATCTCGACCCCTCCATTCGTGATACTTTATGCCATTGTGGCTGGGAGGATCACTGTAATATCCAACAAAATAAAAAAATCGTATAAAAAACATTTGACACCAGTGAAAAGTCAGATTATAATGATGATATAAAAAATCAGGCGTTAATCGTCCCCTCGTGGGACGTTCTGTCTGACATCGCTTCTGAGGAAAGGAGGGGCGGCTAAATGAAGTCAACGGGTATCATTCGCAGAGTGGATGAGCTGGGCCGGATCGTGCTTCCCATCGAACTGAGACGCACGCTGGATATCGCAGAGCGGGATGAGCTGGAGATCTACATGGATAATGATCGGATCGTGCTCCAGAAGTTTGAGCCTTCCTGCGTTTTTTGCGCATCCTCGTACGGGCTCGTGAACTACCGTGGCAAGAACGTTTGCGCTGAGTGCGCCCAGAACCTTGGCAAGGTGTGATTTGGATAGAGGGAGGACCGCTGTGGCTGACCACGGCGGTCCTTTTTATAGTGATCGGGTCCGATGCGGAACAGCGTTCCGCATCGGACCCGATCGTTAGATATGTTGGATATCAGCCCTCGAAGTCGGCTTCGGTGGCCTCGTCGGCGGGGGCTTCCGCAGGGGCTTCGTCGGTCAGGTCCTCTTCGCAGACCAGATCGGCATCGTCACAGTCACAGCAGTCGCAGTCACAGCAATCGCAATCCTCGCAGTCGCCTTCGCAGTCGCAGTTGTCGCAATCGCCCTCGCAGTCGCACTGGCACAGGCAGTCGCACTCGCAGTCACGGCCCAGCAGGCGCTTGGCCCAGGCAACGATCTTATCGCCGTAGGTGGCGATCACATATACCACACCGGCGATGGCGGCCAGAGCGGCCAGGACCTCCAGAATGATCTTCACAGCTTTCATAGTAGGTATACCTCCTGTTTATTTGATCTTACTATCAGTATAACCAATGGACAGGGGAAAAGCAACTAAAATTTTTGTTTCATCAAAGATATCCGAACAGGCCACGGACGCTGGCTTCGCCGGAGGACACGGTCTCCGTTCGTCCGTCGGGGAGACGGACCGTGAGAGCGCCGTCATCGTCCAGAGAGAGGGCCAGAGCCTCCCGACGCTGGTCCCCACGGATCAGCAGGACTTGCTTTCCCAGTGTCACGCAGTCCCGGCGGTAGCGGTCCATGATGGCGGCCTTGTCCCTGAGGTCCATACGGTGGAAGGCCTGGATCAGAGCGGCGGTGAGCTTTGCCCGGTCGATATGCTGTCCGGCGACCATGGAGAGGGAACAGGCGATGTCCCGGAGTTCTTCCGGGAAGGCGGTCTGGTCGCAGTTGATGCCGATGCCCACCACGGCCCATGCCACGTTCCCGGTGGGGTCCAGAGACAGCTCCGTCAGGATCCCGGCAAGCTTTTTGTTGCCGCCCACCAGATCGTTGATCCATTTGATCTGGGGCCGGTAGCCGGTGGCTTCCCAGATCCCATCACAGGCCGCCACAGCGGTGGCGCAGGTCAGGTGCATGAGCCGGGCCGGGGGACATTGGGGACGCAGGATCAGGCTCAGATAGATGCCTTCACCGGCAGGGGAGGCGAAAGTCCGCCCCAGTCTGCCACGGCCCGCGGTCTGGCCGTCGGCGATCACCACGGTGCCCTGAGGGGCTCCGGCGGCGGCCAGCGTTTTCGCCCGCAGGTTGGTGGAGTCGATGGTCTCGTGATATTCGACGGTGGATGCCCATGGATGGTCCGGGGGCAGACAGGCTAAGATCTGCTCCTTCGTCATGCCAGCGTCTCCTTCAGCTTGGCGATGAACTCCGGGGCGGTGCCGCAACAGCCGCCCAGCAGGCTGGCGCCGTTTTGGCGGCACTG
>JAFNXT010000164.1 GCA_017378975.1 Oscillospiraceae bacterium | reverse complement strand
GGCGACCGGGGCGGCTACGTGGTGGCGCAGGGGACCCCGGAGCAGGTGGCGGCCACGGAGGGCAGCTACACGGGCCATTATCTGAAGCCCCTTCTGTAAACAAGATGTGCCTGTGTCATTCGGCACAGGCACATCATAAAGGATATCAATAGGACCCGTAAACGTCGGCGGGGAGCGCGTCGGACAGCTCCAGCAGGGCGTGATCTTTTCCGCCGGCGTAGTCCACCCGAAGGGTGGGGGAACGGAGCTGAGTGCCGTCGCTGGGACGGATGGACAGGGTCATGGTGATCTGGGTGCCGCCGTCCTTGGGGGTGCGGATCAGGACCGTACCGTTGTGGGCGGTGGCCGCCGCACGGATCAGAGGCAGGCCAAGACCAAGCCCATCGCCGGAGCCCAGACCGGGCTGGCGGCGGAACCGGGTGAAGGCGGTGGCAAGGGTCTGTTCCGTCATGCCCTTGCCCCAGTTCCGGACCGACAGGTACAGGCGTTCTTTGTCGTGGGTCAAACGGACTTTGATCTTGCCGCCGGAGGCGGTGACCTTCAGGGCGTTGGAGAGCATATTGTTCAGCGCCCGCTCCAGAAGCTCAGGTTCGGTCATAGTCAGGACCGGTGTCTGGGGACAGGACCAGTCCAGGGTGATCCCGGAGCCCTCCAGCAGGGTCTGGGTCTTGGCGAGCTGTTCCGAGATCTGTCCGCACACGTCCAGATATTCCAGACGAAGCGTAGACGCGGTCGTGTAGCGGCTGATATCGTTCATGTTGCAGATCAGCCGGTGGAGCTGGAAGAGCCGTTGACCGATCTGGCCCCGGTCCAGTTCTGATTGGTGGAGCAGGGCCGTCAGGTCCGCCAAAGGATCGGTGAGCTGGAGCGCGGCCAGCGTCAGGGCCTTCAATGCCGGATCGTCCGCTCCGTCTTCCACCGTGAACAGGTCGAACCCGTCCATCTTACGGACGGTGGCAGGGAGGGTACGCTCTCCCAGCCGAAGAGACAACAGGAGCGTCCCTTCGGTGAACGCTTCGTAGACCGGAGCGTCATGCCCCAGAAGTGGCATGATATCGCCTTCGGTCGGGAGGAGCAGTTGACGGGCGGCGTGGTTCGCGGTCAGGATCTGACCGTCGGAAACGCAGAAGCCCGGATGGGGCAGGAGCTCCAGAAATTGGATCATGTTTTTGTTTTCTCCCATGATGGGCCTCCTAAGGCGTGTGGATGGGGGAGCGTGGGACGTATGCTGTCCCTATTGTACCCCTCCTGAGAGAAAATAGCAAGAGGGATCGACGAAAGAGGTGACATCCATCATGAAAAAATCGGTCCATGACGGGCACAGGGACCGTCTGCGTCAGCGGTTCGCCAAGGATGGGCTGGACGGGTTCACGGACGTGCAGGTGCTGGAGCTCCTGCTGTTCTACTGCATCCCCCGGCAGGATACCAACGAGCTGGCCCATCGCCTCCTGACGCAGTTCGGGAGCTTGTCTCAGGTGCTGGAGACCAGCCCGGAGGAACTGAAGACCGTGTCCGGGATCGGGGACAATGCCGCCACCTTCCTGCGGCTGATCCCGGCGGTGGCACGGTATTATGCCGTGGACCGGGGGTCGCGGAACGACGCTCCCTTGCTTACCACCGAGGATCTGGGACGGTATCTCATGGGCTATTTCGAAGGACAGAGCAACGAGACGGTGTATCTGCTGTGTCTGGATGCCAAATGCAAGGCCCTGTGCTGTCCCAAGATCGGGGAAGGCAGCGTCAACTCCGCCGGGGTGCCGGTCCGTAGAGTGGTGGAGATGGCGTTGGGTGCCAATGCCACCACGGTGGTGCTGGCCCACAACCATCCCAGCGGCATCGCATTGCCCTCCGGGGAGGATGTCCAGACCACCCGGCGGATCGCCGCGGCGCTGGATGCGGTGGAGGTGACGTTGGCCGATCATCTGGTGTTCGCTGACGGAGATTTCGTATCCATGCTCCAGTCGGGGTATTACCGTCCCGGCAATTGCAGACTGACTTATTGAGGAGGGGACTATGGACCGATTCAAGCTGGTATCCGAATATAAGCCCTCCGGCGATCAGCCTGCGGCGATCGAGGGGCTGGTCAACGGTGTTGATTGGGGCCTGCGGGAGCAGACGCTGCTGGGCGTCACCGGCTCCGGTAAGACCTTCACCATGGCTTCCGTGATCGAAAAGCTCAACCGGCCTACGCTGGTGCTGGCCCATAACAAGACGTTGGCGGCCCAGCTTTGTTCGGAGTTTCGGGAGTTCTTCCCGGAGAACGCCGTGGAGTATTTCATCTCCTATTATGATTATTATCAGCCGGAGGCTTACATCGCCCATACCGATACCTACATCGAGAAGGATTCGGCGGTGAACGAGGAGATCGACCGGTTGCGGCATTCCGCCACCTCGGCGCTCTTCGAGCGGCGGGATGTGATCGTGGTGTCCTCCGTCAGTTGTCTGTACGGTCTGGGCGACCCGATCGATTATAAGAGCATGGTGGTCTCGCTGCGTGTGGGGCAGGAGCGTCCCATGGACGAGATCCTGCGAAAGCTGGCGGAGATCCGGTATGAGCGCAATGATCTGGATTTCTCCAGAAACAAGTTCCGGCTCCGGGGCGATACGCTGGAAGTGTATCCGGCCTACTGGTCCGGGAAGGCGATCAGGATCGAGTTCTTCGGGGATGAGATCGACCGGATCGCGGAGATCAACGCCGTTTCCGGTATGGCGGAGCGGTATCTGGACCATGTGGCGATCTATCCTGCCAGCCATTATGTAGCATCCAAAGAAAAGCTCCAGCGGGCCATGCTGGAGATCCAGCGGGAGTGCGATGAGCAGGTGGCCTGGTTCCGGGCCCATGACAAGCTGATCGAGGCCCAGCGGATCGCCCAGCGGACGGCTTACGATCTGGAGATGCTGACGGAGATCGGCTTCTGTAATGGTATCGAGAACTATTCCAGAGTGATCCAGGGCAGAGCCCCGGGGACACCGCCTACCACGCTTCTGGATTATTTCCCTGAGGATTTCCTGCTGTTCGTGGACGAGAGCCATGTGACGCTTCCCCAGTGCCGGGCCATGTATGCCGGTGACCGGAGCCGGAAGGATGCCTTGGTGAACTATGGCTTCCGTCTTCCCTCGGCTTACGACAACCGCCCCTTGAACTTCACGGAGTTCGACAGCAAGCTGAACCAAGTGATCTATGTGTCCGCTACGCCGGCGGACTACGAGAAGGAGCGGTCGGGACAGACCGTGGAGCAGGTGATCCGGCCCACAGGCCTGCTGGATCCTGTCGTGGAGGTCCGTCCCATCGAGGGGCAGATCGACGATCTGATCGGGGAGATCAACGCCCGGACCGCAAAGAATGAACGGGTGCTGGTGACCACCCTGACCAAGAAGATGGCAGAGGACCTGACGGTGTATCTGCAAAAGGCCGGGATCAAAGTCCGGTATATGCACTCGGATATCGGCGCTATGGAGCGGAT
>JAFNXT010000163.1 GCA_017378975.1 Oscillospiraceae bacterium | reverse complement strand
CTGGCATAGATGCCGCCGCCGTAGTAAGCGTAGTTGCCGGTGATGTCACCGCCGGAGACGGTGGCACGGGTGAGCGCGGTAGCGGTCTCCGCCGCGATACCGCCGCCGTGATCAGCGAGGTTGGCCATGATGGTACCGCCGTTCAGGATGACGTTGCCGCCCTCCGCCACGTTGATACCGCCGCCGTAGCCCTTCAGGGCCTTGTTCTGACGGATGATACCGCCTTCGATGTCGGCAGAGGCGTTGCCCTTGACCATGATACCGCCGCCGTCGCCGTCGAAGGCTTCATTGTCGAAGATGTAACCGGTGGTCTGGATGAAGCTGGTCTTATAGGTAGTACCGTCAGAGGTGCCGGTGCCGGTCAGATACACACCGCCGCCGGAGGTCTGGGCCTTGTTGTAGGGGATGTTACCGGCCATGCTGATGGTGGTGGTCCCGTCGTCGGACCTGGCATACAGACCGCCGCCCAGACCCATATCGGTCTTGCCGGAGCCCACATACTTGGCCTCGTTCTCACGGATACCGCCGGTGACGGTGATGGTGGCATCGATCGCGTAGACACCGCCGCCGTTGACGGCGCTGTTGTTCTGGATCATACCGTTGAGGAAGTAGCCGTCCTCCCGCTGATCACCGGTCAGGGTCAGGGACGCGTCCTCCAGATACACGCCGCCGCCGTTGCCGGTGTTGGCGGAGGATCCGGACCGGAGCGCGCCGTTTTCGTCATAGGCGCAGTTGGCGTGGTTGTCCATGATGGAACCGTGGAGGATGGTGATGCTGGGCTGGACCGTACCGGAGATGGTCTTGGCGTAGACACCGCCGCCGTGGGCCACGGCCTTATTGCCCTCCACGTTACCGTAGATGGTCAGGACCGGGGCCTTGTCGGCATCGGAGGCACAGTGGATGCCGCCACCGTTGCCGTCGGTGGTATTGTCCTGCACGGAGCCGTCGACCATAGCCACGGAAGCACCGCCGACGTAGATACCGCCGGCATACTGCGCCGCGTGGTTGTTCTGGATGTTGCCGGAGTTGACCGTCACGACCGCATCGAAGCAGTGGATGCCGCCGCCACCGGCACCGGTGGTGTTGTTCTGGACGTTACCGCCGGTGACGATCAGCTCGCCGCCCTCACGGATCTCCACACCGCCACCGTTGCCCCCGGCCGTATTGCCGTCGATATCGCCCTTGACCGTGACTTCGGTGCCGGAGCCGGTGGCGTATACGCCGCCGCCTTTGCCGCTGTTGGCACGGTTGCCGCTGATGTTGCCCTCCACGGTGATGGTACCGGCATCGGTCAGATAGGCACCGCCGCCGTTGCCGGAGGCCGTGTTCTGCTCGATGTCACCGTCGGTCATGTTCATATAGGAGCCCCTCAGATAGATGCCGCCGCCATCGGTGGCGCTGTTGAGGGTCACGTTACCGCCGGACATGGTGACCGAGGTGTCGGATCTGCCGTGGATACCGCCGCCGTCGTAGGCGGCCGTATTGCCGGTGACGGAACCGCCGGAGATGATCAGGATCATATGGCTGCCGTAGATGCCGCCGCCCTGGGCGGCAGATCTGTTGTAAGCCACGTCACCGCCCTGGATGTCCACGGTGGTGGCGCTGTTGATGAAGATACCGCCGCCGCCGTTGGTCTCCACGGAGCCGGTGGACTCATTATACTGGACCGCGCCGCCCTTGATCGTACAGGTGCCGCCGGACTGGAAGGCGATGCCGCCGCCGCAGTCCGCGAAGTTGCCGTCGGTATCCACTTCTCCGTCGCCATCGGTATCCACCGCGCCGATGGTACCGCCGTTCAGAGTGAAGCTGGCATGGTTGTTACAGAACACACCGCCGCCCCAGCCCTTGGCTACACAGCCGTAGATGGAACCGCCGTTCATGATCAGACTGCCATAGGAGCCGACGAACACGCCGCCGCCGTTGGCGCTGTTGGGATCAGTGGTCGTGATCTCGTTATCCTTGATGGTACCGCCGTTGATGGTGATGCTGTTGTGGGCACCCTCTGCCTTTCTGTTGTTCAGCCAGATGCCCGCGCCCTGGATGTGGGCCTTGTTGTTGGAAACGACACCGCCGTCCTTGGTCTCATCCTCGACGTATTTGGCCGGATCGGTGGTGACGTTGCCATCCTTGTCCAGATACCTGCCCTGCGCGTCGACCTTCCAGGGCCGCCGCATGAGGATGGAAGCGCCGCCGTCGATGGCGATACCGCCGCCGCAGCCCTTGGTCTGGACCACTTGGTAGTCGGTCATCCGGGCGATGTTGGCCTCGTACTCCGTGTCACCGCCGATGGTACCGCCGGTGATGGTACACACAGCGCCCTTACCGGACAGGAAGATGCCGCCGCCGTTGCCGTCGTTGGCGATGTTGGAATAGATCTGGCCGTCGGTGACCGTCAGCCACGAGTAGCCGCCCACATCGGTATTGACCTGGTTACTGAGCATGTAGATGCCGCCGCCATTACCGCTGTTGCCCGAGCCGTAGCCGGACTGGTTATTATAGATACTGCCATCATCGATCAGGATCTCCTTCCGGAAGTGATCCACCTTCTTCTGGATGGCCGCATCCGCATAGGGCGTGGTGGAATAGTAGATACCGCCGCCGTTCTGGCTGGCGTAGTTATCATGCACCGTCGCGCCGTTCAGCTGGAATTTGATGGAGTAGTTGATATAGCTTCCATCCGCTTTGGGCTTCAGGGAGACGGAATCGGAAACGGTGATGGAGATACCGCCGCCATTGATCGCGGTGTTCCCCCAGATCTTCGTATCGGGATCGAGGATCAGGTTGTTGGACTCGCCCGCCGTGGTGCCCAGATCACGGGCGGTGCTGTTGTAGATCTGCTGGGCGATGGCACCGCCACGCTTGTCAGCGATGTTGCTCTCAAAGTCACAGTCCTGGATATCGACCTTGGCCTCCACATACAGGCCGCCGCCGTCACGCTCGGCATGGTTGCCATAGAAGTAGGTGCCCGTGATGGTCAGCGAGGGGACCACCTGGGTCCCGGCAGCACCGGTGCGGATGTTGTTGGCGTTCCAGTAGATGCCGCCGCCGTTATCGAAGCTGGTATTGCTCAGGAATTCGCAGTTGCTGATCGTGGCCCGGACCGTGGCGTTACCGATGCTTCGGAAGGTACCGTTGGCATCGTAGGAACAATAGACCTCCGTGCCGTAGCTGTCGAACTCCGTGCCGGGGATATCGATGACGAAGTCGTCAGTGAAGTAGCTGCAGTTCTGGACGGTGCAGTTGTCCATGGTCAGGGTATCCACGATACAGCTGCCGAAATGGACCGCGTTGCCGCCGTCTCTTGCCCGGCAGCCGTTGATGTCCAGATACTGCAGATCCATCTTCTTGGTGACCACATCGTCGCTGACACCGATCGCGCCGCCGTTGTTCCAGGTATAGCAGTTCGTGAAGGTGGAGTCCTTGGTCGACGTGCCCTTGATAGAGATGGTGCCGCCATAGGTGCCGCCCAGGTAGATCGCGCCGCCACCGCCGCCGCCGTTGAGGACCGGGATCTTGACGCCGTCACCGTTGGGATCCCATTCCGATTCCACAACGCCGTCACCGTTGACATCATAGGAGGTCGCGGCCAGATAACCGGACTGACAGCCGCTGAAGTCGCATCCGGTGATCGACACGTTCCCGGTGACGGAGAAGAGCAGGACCTTCTCGTCCTCGGCCGCCTTCTTCAGGGCGATCGCGCCGCCGAAGCGGTTGGCGATGCAATCGGTGAAGGAGCAATTGGTGACGGTCACGGACTTGTAGGCGCCGTCCGTCAGGGAGATCGCGCCGCCCACGCCGCCGTTGCAAACGTTGTCGGTGAAGGTACAGCCGCTGGCCTCGAAGGCGCCCACCGAGATCGGCTCCGTAGCATCACCGTCGCCGATCTGGATGCCGCCGCCGTGGGAGGCCGCGGTATTACGCAGGAAGATGGCGTTTTCCAGCGTCACATTGCCCACCGTGGGACACCAGATGGCGATGCCGCCGCCACGGGTGCCGGTGGACTCACAGTCCGCAAAGGTCAGGGTCTCCGTCTTGCCGTTCTTGGTGACCGACTTGCTGCCCGAGATCTTCACATTGCCGATCGTGCCCTGGATGGAGATACCGCCACCCTGAGAGCCCGAGGTACAGCCGCTGAAGGCACAGTCGGTGACGTTCAGATCTCTCTGGGCGTAGCTCGTGCCCGACGAGTTCTTACCGGTGGTGACCACCAGCCGGATCGCGCCGCCACGGTTACCGGCGGTACAATCCACGAAGGTACAGCCGCTGAAATTCATATTGGAGGCCATGATCACGGTCTGATCGCCGTTACTGATGTCGATCGCGCCGCCGTGGGTGCCTGAGGTACAATTCTGGAACTTGGTATCTTTGACCCGGAACCAGTTGTAGATGTTGTTGCCCTTGGTCTTATCATCCACAGACAGCGCGATCGCGCCGCCACGCTTCGGGGAGGTACAATTTTTGAAGGTACAGCCGTCGATGTTCAGGGTGTAGATATCACCATAGGACACCACCGCGCCGCCATTACTGGTGCCCGCGCCGGATGTGCCGCTGAAGGTACAGTTCTTCAGGTTGAACCTGTTCACATCCACCACGTTGGTGGTGCCGGAGTTGTAGCTGTCATCCGATGTACCGGCCACATAGATCGCGGGTCCGCCGCCGTCGCTGGAGGCCACCGTGCTGTTGAAGGTACAGTTGGTGAAGCTCAGGTTCGTCATGTTGTTGCACTTGACCATGACGGCCCGGTTGGGGGCGGTCCTGAAGTTCACATCCTGCACCACCACGTTCTGTCTGCCGGACTCATCCTTGCCCTGGTGGGCATAGATCAGGGCGGTGGTCGTGGTGGATTTGCCCTTCAGATAGATGGGGATCGGAGAACTGGAGCTGGTGCCGAAGTAGGACTTGCTGGCACCGCTGGGAAGGGTGATGTTGCTGGTGTATTCATCATCGGAATACGTGAGGGTATCGTCGCCCACCATCAGGAACAGGCTTCCGTCCTGGATGTTGAAGATGGAGCCGGTGCCGTATGCCTGGATGGTGATGCTCTCCTCCTTGCCGGAGAAGTTGCCGCCGAGACGGAACACCACCTTGGCACCGCCGGTGATCTTGATCTGATGAAGATCCAGCCGGAGGGCACAGCTATCGCCACCATAATATTGTTTGCTGGTATTTCGCTGGTGCTGCAGATTGATCTGCATAGTACCGGGACCATCGATCAGGATGGTCTCGTCTCTGCTCCAACCGTCGCCATACCCCGGGAAGCTATCACTGTCTTTATAGTAAGCGATCCCCGGATAAACACCATCCAGATACCAGGTGACCTCGCCGTTCTGATTGCCCGAGGAATAGCCGTCGTAGTAGGTGCCGCCGATGGAGATGGTGGCATAGGGGGAGGTGATCGCGTCGGTGACTCTGATGTCATACACCTGACCGCTGACCATAGTGACCTTCAGAGTCTCGATGGTCTGGAAGGCCTTCAGGGAGGTCAGCAGCCAGTCCTCACCCTGCTTCTGGACGCTGACCAGCGTCTCGTCAGAGAAGGAGACGCGCTCCACGTCCGCCACATACAGGGGCATCCGCAGCCGGTCGAAGACCTCAGACAGCAAAATGGTCTCGTAGCCGTCGATGGAGAACTTCTCACCGAGATACTCGAAATCCACGGTGAAGCCGGCGAAGGTGGAGAAGCCGCTGGTCTCGAACTCGATCTTGCCCGCGGCGTTGACCTTGGCCTCGATCCGCTCGGCCTTGCCGTCGTCGGACACGTGGACCACATAGACCTCCTGGTTCGGATGGAGGACCTTGCCCGCATCCAGCGCCAGACGGACCTTGCCGTTGGGCTGCCAGTCCAGACCGTCCTTGTCCTGCACGGAGATGTCATAGCGGAACAGCTCCTGACCGGAGCGGTCCACCTTGGCCGCCACCTGATCGATGACGGCATCCATCTCAGGACTTGCCTCCCGGATGGTAAGAGAGCTGTCCTTGGGCACGCCCACCGCATCCACGGAGACCTTCTCGGTGGATGCACTGGCAGTGCCAAGCGCCTCCGGCACGTCGGTGGTGGGGCTGGTGCCCTGCAACGCCTGTGTCGGCGTGTCTCCGTCGGCTCCCGTGGGTCCCACGGAGATGCTCCCGTCATCATGATAGGTGACGTTGGAGCCGTCGGCGAAATAGATGTCATCCGTCCCCATGCCGGAGCCCGCAGGCATCGCCATGACGGACGGAGCCGCCACGCTGACGATCATCATCAGACACAGCAACAACGATACGATCCGTTTCATCATAATTTTTCCCTCCAAATTTCTCCTGTCCGGTCAGAACGGCCTTCGTAGGGTATATGTCGCGATCATGAGTATCCTTCATTATAGTACGCTTGTACGTATATTGCAATGGTCGTTCAGCTGATTTTCAGTATTTTTTTCGACATATTTTACATATCACTATTAAATTTTCCCCCGTTTTATGGTGATATTGTATATGACCCGTCCAAAAACGCCCCGGTGGGGCAGGGCATCTCATATCCCGGTCCTGCCGGGCATATACTTCCTGCGAATGGAGGGGATGGTATGGCGGAGGAACGGATGCCCCATGGGGTACGACTGGAGGACCGGCGGAAGCTCACCATGACCGGAGTGGCGGAGATCCTGAGCTTCGAGGAGGACGCGGTGGTGCTCAAGACCGGTCTGGGCGATCTTCGTGTCCACGGACAGGGGCTGAAGCTGAAGACCCTGTCGCCG
>JAFNXT010000162.1 GCA_017378975.1 Oscillospiraceae bacterium | reverse complement strand
CTCTTTATCTTCAATGTCTGTAGGCAGTATCGGTGATCGTGCGATCGCCTCAGCTACGTTCTGTAGATTTTGGTCACGCTTTTGGTTTTCAAAATGAATATTGATAAGCGTTCCTGCAATACCTAAAATCAGCGCCAATGAAATAATCAAAATAAGCTGAGTCCGAAAGAACATTTTTTGAATACCCTTGAGCGATATTCTTTGCCTGTCACCTGTTTGTTTTCCTGCTTTCATACCTTTACCGTCCCTTATAACGATCGCTAAGTTTGGATCATTTTATCATGATCGAACCGATCTTTCAATTTGCTAACCTTTTAAAAGGACTTTTGAAAGTAAAAAAAGCGAGCGAAAACGTCTGTTTTTGTTTTTATTTTTCAAAAAATCGTCTTTTGTATGACGAGGTGCTATCCTATCTGAGAAAACAAAAACCGCAAAGGAGATATGATATGGGATCGATTTTAGAAACGGTCATGCTTGTGTGCTTCGGCTTTTCTTGGCCGTTGAACGTTATTAAGGCATACAGAGCAAAAACCGCAAAAGGAACAAGTCTGCCGTTTATTTTACTTATCATCACCGGTTACATAGCAGGCATTTCCGCAAAGCTTATTTCGGGGCAGATCAATTATGTGCTGATCGCTTACATTTTGAACCTGGCGATCGTGTCCCTGAATGTGATCGTATATTTCCGCAACGTTTCGCTTGATAAAAAATGTTTGCAAGAAACGGAGGCATAACAATGAGAGAGGCAGAAATCAAAAAATACGCAAAACTTAACGAGCTCGCTGAACAAGGTGGCATTGTAATTTTCGGTTGTAACGAGGACAAGGATATCCCTACCGGCGAGATCCGTCAGGCTTTTGCCGTAGGATCCAAGATCTATAACCGCAGTTTTGATGACCTTTCCGTTACCGAGTCTGTAAGTATATATGAAAAAATGATCGCCCCTCTTGCACCCGAAACCGTGCTGATCCATATTGGAGAGGCAGACCTTACAAATTTTGCGGGGGACCCTACAGCGTTTGATAATCAGTATCTAGAACTGCTCAAAGCGATCAAAGCGCGGAACAAAAAGTACCGCATTGCGGTAGTATCCTTAAAGAATTACGAAAACGACCCTCAAATTGCCGAGATGAACAAACACCTAAAATACATTGCCGATTCGGAGCAATGTGAGTACGGCGATATTTCCGCAAAGAAGGTTTGGGATCCAAAGGCATCTATGGATGCCGCGTCTTTCGTGTATTCCATTGGCTTTGTCCACCCCCTCAAAAACAAACGTCCTTTATATGACCTTGTAAAAATGCTGTTTTGCTACGAAGCATAGAAAATACGGCGGCAGGGAGATCTATTTCTCTCTGTCGCCACTTTCGTTAAATTATGGATCATATCGTGATCAACGATCTCTGTGGCTCTGCTGCGGATGTTATTCGACCGGGCGACCAACTCCATTTGATCGTCTGCTTGAGGACATTTACGGGCTGACCGTTGAGGAAACACCCGACGGTGAAATTTGCCTTAAAATCAAAAACAACAGAGGTCGTAACACCGAAGAACTATTGAAGATCCTTGTTGCTTGGAAAGAGCAGGCTGATCAATGCAAGTCTGGTGAGATCACCAAAGATACATACGACGAGTGGCGTTAAAGATATGTAATTTAAGCAACAAAAAAGAGCTATTAGATTTCGTACAAAAATCTAATAGCCCTTGATTTTATTTGTGAATAATTTTCAGATGTTGCCAAAATGTTGCCACGAGAACTTTTCAATCCTCAAAACCCGGTGTTTGTGCGGGTTTTCGACGTTTTTGGTATTATTCCCACTCGATCGTTGCCGGGGGCTTGTTGGTGATGTCATAGACCACACGGCTGATGCCGGGGACTTCCCGCATGATCTGACCGGAGATCTTATCCAGCAGCTCATAGGGGATCCTGGCCCACTTGGCCGTGGCGAAGTCATCGGTGGTCACCGACCGCAGGGCCAGCGTATAGCCGCCGGGATGTCTGCCATCCAGACTGCCATAGAGCTGGGTATCGGTGAGCACAGCGAAATACTGCGCGATGTGCTGGTTCACATGGGCTTTCTCCAGCTCCGAGGTAAAGATGTGATCGGCATCCCGGAGGAGCTCCAGCTTCTCCGGCGTGATCGTGCCCATGATACGGATCGCAAGGCCCGGACCGGGGAAGGGCTGACGGGCCACCAGGAACTCCGGCAGACCCATGGTACGGCCCAACGCACGGACCTCATCCTTGAACAGATACCGCAACGGCTCGATCAGTTCCTTGAATTCGATATGGTCAGGCAGATCCCGCATCTCCTGATGGCTCTTGATCACATCAGCATAGCCCTGTCCTGCTTCCAGGATGTCGGGATAGATATTGCCCTGGGCCAGGAAGTCCACACCGCCCAGCTTCCGGGCCTCCTCCTGGAACACCTTGACGAACTCATCAGCGATGACCCGGCGCTTCTGCTCGGGATCCGTGACCCCCTCCAGCGCCTGCTGGAACCGCTCCACCGCGTTGACCCGGATGAAATGGGTGTCGATCCTGGTGAAGATACCCTCCACCTCGTCGCCCTCGCCCTTGCGGAGCATACCGTGGTCCACGAACAGACAGGTGAGCTGACTGCCCACGGCCCGGCTCAGCAGAGCCGCCGCCACAGAGGAATCCACGCCGCCGGAAAGAGCCATCAGCACCTTCCGGTCGCCGATCCGCTCTCTGGCCTGATCCACCGCCATCCGCAGGATATTGTCCATGGTCCACTCATCGGCGGCACCGCAGATCTCCTTCAGGAACCGCTCCAGCATCCGCAGACCGCCTTCGGTATGACCGGCCTCCGGGTGGAACATGGTGCCGTAGAGCTGACGCCCGGGATCACTGAATGCCACGATGGGATGCTCCTTGGTGGAAGCCGTGGCAACGAAGCCCTCAGGCAGGGCCGTGATGTATTCCTCCTGATCCATCCAACCGATGGTGATCGGGGGCATACCGGCAAACAGCACCGCGTCCTCGCTGAGATTGGTCAGGGTCCGTCCGCAGAGCTTCTGGCCCCGGGCAACAGAGCCACCCAGTGCCTCCACCATGGCAAGACAGCCACTGCCGATGCCCAGCACGGGCACTCCCAGACTGAGGATCTGAGGATCGATCGCGGCACGCTCCTGACCGCCGCCCACCAGCAGGATGCCGGCAGGCGCGAAGGCCCGGATCTTGTCCATATCCATTTTATCTGCCGGATGCACATCGCTGAACACATGGCACTCGCGGACCCGACGGGCCAGCATCTGTCCATATGATCCGCCCAGATCCAGGACCAGCATCTTCTGCATAGGGTATACCTCCGCATACTGATAGATATGTATTATTATGGCGTTTTTTGCGTAAAAATGCAAGGTGCGTCCTTGTATAAAATCACCCACCCTGACCGCTCCCTCTTGTAAAGATCTCACAAATATCCCGTGGACGACTGTCCTGCACCTGCGGTCAGAGGGGAATTTCGCCAAATTTTCATATCCACTATTTACGATCCGTCCTTTTTCGTGTATAATAGCGCCGAACAGAGTAGGAGACCCCGCGTGAAGTGCTGTCAAAATGGGGAGTTGTGTGACAGACGAAGGGCACGCCGCCCGCGATGGGATCTTCGCACCCGCTGCGTCATAATGGAGCTACCTCCTTTATGTAGCAACGAAACTCGGTCCGGCGACCGGGCGCTCACTCCCCCTACGGTCATCGTAGGGGATCAATTTTTGCCCTGCCGCCGTCTGCAACAAAAGGAGGATTTTTTATGTCAACCAAAGCCCGTTCCACCGCCCTCTACAGCTCTCCCTTCTCCAAGGCCTATTGGAAGGATGCCGCCGCCGAGCTGAAGGACACCAAGATGCTGGTGATCACCGCCCTGATGATCGCCCTCCGGGTGGTCCTCAAGCCCCTGGCGATCCCGCTGGGGCCCCAGCTGAGCATCCAGACCGCCATGCTGGCCACCGCCTTGGGTGCCATGATCTACGGCCCCGTCATGGCGATCCCTGCCGCGATCATCTCCGATACCGTTGGCTTCATGATCTACCCCACCGGTGAGTATTTCCTGCCCTTCGTCCTGACGGAGATCGGCAGTACCATGATCTACGCCCTGTTCCTGTACCGTGCCAAGGCCACCCCCACCCGGGTCATGCTCAGCCGGTTCTGCATCTGCTTCTTCATCAACGTGGTGCTCCAGCAGCTCATCTACGCATGGTGGTACACCTACATCGGCAACCCTGAGGAAGCCAAGGAGTCGATCCTGGGCATCATGACCCTGACCCGGATCCTGAAGAACATCGCCATGTTCCCCATCGAATCCGTGGTGCTGACCCTGTTTTTGAAGCTGTTGGTCCCGATCACCCAGCGCATGGGCCTGACCTACGGCAGTGACAACTCCATGGGCTTCACCAAAAAGCAGGTCCTGACCCTGATCGCCCTGTGTCTGGTGGGCGTGGTCACCGCCACCGGGTATCTGGGCTACCGTTACAGCAACACCTCCCGGTCCGCTGACTACTCCGACAAACAGCGGCCCCAGATGAACAAGAAGATGACCCAGCTGGTGCTGGACAAGACCGACGACTGGGACACCGAGACCGTGGTCTGCATCGTGGACAGTGCCTACCGTGGCCTGTTCCAGAAGGAGACGGACTACACCGTGTCCATCTACATCCTGGACGAGGAAGCCTTCGCCGCCGGTCAGGCCGCCGATAAGGACTACTCCATGGATACCCTCTGGAGCTTCTCCAAGAGTGGCCCCAAGAAGGATGCCCACAAATCTCTGGTGAAAGTCGGCACCGCCACCTTCACCATGGAAGAAAAGACCGAAGCCGTCTCCGGCTTCAGCGTGGAAGCCCTCCAGTAAATACACCGACCGCCGTGCCAAAAGCACGGCGGTCAGTCTGTAGTGTAGGGCGGGGGCTTGCCCCCGCCGCAGCGTGTCGAAAAAGGTGCTCCGCGCCTCGGCCCCCTCTGATGCGGGGGCTGTCCGCGTAGCTGACTGGGGGAGAGAAGACCCGACAAGTTATGAGTTCTTTATAAACATAGAGAAAACCTAAACGTATTCTCTCCCTCAGTCGCCTGCGGCGACAGCTCCCTCCCGGAGGGAGCCTATTGGAGCAAAACAAAGCCCTGGCAGGAAATCCTGCCGGGGTTTTTGCTTGCTTG
>JAFNXT010000161.1 GCA_017378975.1 Oscillospiraceae bacterium | reverse complement strand
GTCGAGGACATCATCACCACCAGCGCTCCCGAGGTCGAGACCAAGGGCGACCTGAGTGACTTCATCGTCCCCGGCGGCGATACCTTCAACGGCAGCGACCTGTTCTGATCGCCCGTAGAAGTACATTCTTAAAAAGGCAGGCACCGCGAAAGCGGTGCCTGTCGTCGTTTCGATAAACCCATAGATCATCGTTTTTTAAAAATGCAAAATGCAGGATGCAGAATGCACGATCGAGGTATCCCCGAAGGGGATACCTCGAGATCGACATACGAAAGGGCGTGTTCGCTTTGAACACGCCCTTGTCATGGTATCAGGGGAGGTCCTCGCCGGTGGCGATGCGGACCAGTTTTTGGCCCAGACTGCCTTCCAGCTCGTTCAGATCGATCAGGTAGACTCCCATGGCCTTGGCACGGGTCTTCACGGGCATCAGATCCGTGGTCAGGCGGCCGTCCTCGTAGGCCATGTTGGACGAGTACACGATCACGGGCTTGGAGTTCAGAGAGAACCGCTCTGTCAGGTACTTGATCTCATACAGATGCTCTTTATTGAACCGGGCGGTCTTGCAGCTGACCACCAGCGCGCCCAGACCACGGGTCAGGACCACGTCCAGCTCGTTTCGGATCCCTTCCTCCCATGTGAAGGAGAAATTGGAATCGCAGTCATCGAAGGCACGGGTCTTCCGGGCCTCGTCCCAGACGAAAAGCTCCAGGATGTTGCCCGCGGTGAGGAAGCATTCCTTCACCGAGATGTCAGTATAGTTATAGCGGACGGTGGTGGCGGCACCGTCTTCGCCAAAGTACAGATCCAGTCCGGCGATCAGACCCAGTTCCTCCATGCGCTTCAGGGGGGCTTCCAGCGCACGGAAGGAGTAGCGCTTCTCCACACCGCCCAGCCGCTGGTCGGAGTAGTCCTCCTTGCGGCTGCGCATATCCACCAGACACTCGGTCCGCACATCCACCTCATAGCCCTTGTCGGGGACGTACTTCACCTCGCAGGTGAAGGGGGTGAAGGCCGCCGGGATCTTGATGCCGAAGAGGGTGTTGAAGGATTTGAACACGAAATCGTATTTGGGATCCTCGCAGGCCGCAGGATAGCGGAAGGAGACGATGGCCTTCCCGGCCCGGCACTCTACCGCGAGATCCCGAAGGAAGCCGGACTGGCCCAGCTTTTCAAAGACCTCCGACAGCCCCAGCTTCTCCCAATGGCTCCATGCCACGGTGTCCCGGTCGTAGCGGCGCCAGATCGTGTCCTTATCCGGCAGGATCCCTCCCAGCCACAGACCGGAGCCGGCACAGCGGCGGTGGGAGAAGAAGGCGGTGATCGCGGTCCACTGGTCCCGGAACTCCTGATAGAACTGCCACAGGGCAGGGACGATCCCCGCGGTGCGGCTCATGTACCAGTCATCGTCGGTCTCCAGCTTCCGGGCCCCATGGAGGGCATAGATCTCCACGGCGGAGATCGCGGTGTTGAAGGTGTAAGCCGGAGCCTCCGGGAATCCGGAGATCTCCTCGATGGTGCCATCGGCGGTGCTTCGGATCAGGGCCACCGCCGGATCTGCGGTGGCCAGCTTGCAGGCGGCGATGACCGTCCGCTCGTCAGCACCGGTGATATCGATCACGCACCGGCCGCCATACCGGTCCACCAGAGCCCGCAAGGCCGTTTCTGCCCCGGAAACGTCGGTGATGGAGGGAGAGGAGAAGGAGATCTCTCCGCAGAAGCCGTGACCACGCAGGAACTCCACCCATCGGGGCTCCGGCTCAGAGCCGAAATAATGGAGGGTATCCGATGCGAGGATCACGGGACCGGCGATGTTGTCGGCGATGGTGGCGGCCCGGAGCTTGATCAGGGGCAGACGGTCCCGGGAATACAGGATCCACAAAAGCCCATGGATGATGGTGGCGTCCGGTGTCTTGTAGTCCCGACGGGCGGCGTATTCCGTGAAGATCGCCAGCTCCTGCCGAAGCTGTGCCACGGCACCGGAGATGTTGATGCCAAGGGCATCGAAGGTCCGTTCCAGCTCGGACAGGGTCTGCATATCCACAGGCAGGTCCATCTCCGCCATGGCATCGCATACTGATTCGGTGACGAAGGACAGCAGGTTCCGGGCTCCGGCGAAATGGGACTGGATGTCCGCTTCCCGGTTCTGGTCCTGCAGATCGTTCTGGGCATCTGCCAGCGCCGAGGCCATGTCATCGAAGAGACGGGCGGCACGGCGGCGGCGCAGACTGCTCTGGCATTTCTTCTTTGCCAGCAGACGGAGCCGGAGGGAGACCTGATCCAGCGGATCGAAGTCGCTGACCGGGATCTGCTCCGGTGTATCGAAGCGGTCCCAATCCCTGTCGGTGATGGCGATGCCGGCGGTGCTGCTGGGCACCAGACAGGGGTGTAGCTTTCGGGCGGTGCATTTCCACGCACCGTTGAAGCGGCCGTCCACCATGTCGAAGCCGTATCGTTTCAATTCGTCCTCGCTGGGGGCACGGTAGCCGTCGGCGATCATATACATCATCCACCGGCGGTGCTCCAGCTCCAGCAGGGCCCCCAGCTTGGGGGAGGACAGAGCCTCCCGGTAAGCGGTGACCACGGAGCGGACATCATCGTCGGGGTCGATGCCGAGGCTGGCCAGCTTGTAGCGCAGATGGAGAGCCGAGGCGCAGGAGGAACGCTGGCTGTAGCTGTCGGTCTTCAGCCGTTGGGCGGAGTCCGCCATGGAGATCCGGGGGTCCCCCAGCCGGTCGTACAGGTGGGCCAGCTTCAGGGTCCGCAGGGCCAGATCCTGCAGGGGCATGCCGCAGGTGGAAGGCTCCCGGCAGAAGGGGGACAGCAGGACGCCTTCCTTCAGAAGACGGTCTTCCGCCGGACGGTCCTGATGATACAGGACCACCCCGGGGAGACCTTCGGTGAGGGTGGCGGCACAGGCCGCGGCGGCCCGTTCGTTGGCTTCGTCATCCCCCAGACAGATCAGCACATAACGGCTCTGGGGATGGGGCTTGGGGCAGGTCAGGTCTTCTGTCTGCTCATGGGTGAAGGTCACATAAGTATGCTCCGGGGCAGGACCGTCACCCAGTCCGGCGTACTGCCGCAAAGCAGGGGCCGTCCGGTCCAGTCTTTCCCACAGGGCTTCCTCCGGCAGGTCAGCGATCACATGGATGTGGAGCCTGGGACCCGCCATCTGGCCCACGCTCAGCAGGGTCAGGATCATCCGCTCCGTGAAACCGTCACAGCCCAGACAGGTCACATGGATGTCCCCGTCGGTGCCCACATAGCGGTACAACGGATGCTTCTCCAGCAGCAGATAACTCAACAGCTCCTGGGGGCCGATCGATGAAAGCAGGTGGTTTTCCATTTCATTTCCTCTATTCAATATCCGTTACTCATTTCTTGTGGAGTGCATCCCCTCGGTCAAGCCCCGATATCGGAGCTTGGCGGCTCCCCCGGAGGGGGAGCCGCCCGGAGGACTAGGGGAGCGTCAGGTGTTGGGTGGCCAGATGGCAGGCACCCAGAAGGCCGGCGGTGTTGCCGAGCTGGGCGGGGAGGATCTGGACGTGGGCGAAGCTGGACATGATGTGCCGGGGCAGCTTCTGGCCGATCTTCTCCAGGATCAGGGGCTGGACCATGATGCCGCCGCCCAGCACGATGCAGGAGGGATTGAAGATGTGGATCAGAGAGGAAAGGCCCAGTACGATCTCATCCACCCAGCGGTCCAGAAGCTGCAGGACCATGGGATCCTCCAGACGGGCGAAGATCTTCCGGCCGTTGTCCAGAGACGGGTCGTAGGCCTTCGCCATCTGCACCAGAGCGGTGGTGGAGGCGTAGCGTTCGTAACAGCCGTCGTAGGGGTCCCGGCCCCGGAGCCGGTCCTGACTGTGGGTCACTATGGCACCGAACTCTCCGGCGGAGAAGCTGGAGCCGTGGAAGACCTGCCGGTCCTGTATGATCGCGCCGCCTACGCCGGTGCCGTAGGTCAGGCACAGGAAATCCCTGTGCTCCCGACCGGCTCCGAAGACCGCTTCGCCGATCGCGGCGGAGTTCACGTCGTTCTCAACGCTGACGGGCACATGGAACCGCTCCTCCAGCTCCTGCCGGAGTTGGATGCCGGTGTAGGCGGGGATGTTCTCATTGGCGTAGATGATGTAGCCATGGGCGGCGTTGACCTGACCGGCGGTGCTGATGCCGATGGCATCGTAGCCCTCCTGCTGACCGATCAGCCGGATCAGGGTATCTACGATGTGGCGGCCGCCTTTTTTTGCCTCGGTGGGGATCTCGCGGACCTCCGCCAGACGGCCGTCGATACAATGGCCGTATTTGATGGAGGTGCCGCCGATATCGAATACTAAGATCTTCATATGTTCCTCCTAAATCTGGACCTTCAGGACGCATTTGACCAGAGCGGTGTCGGGACCCACGGTGATGCCGGGCTTATGGGGCTCTCCGGCCATGCACACGGTGAAGGTGCCGGGGCTCAGCACACAGGAGGCTACGGTGGGGGCATCACCGAAGCCGATGTCCTTGGGCTCCGAGAAGTCGGCGCACTGGAAGCTCCGGACATCGCCGGTGTCGATCCGCTCACTGCCCCGGAGATCGATCTGGATGTCCATATAGCGGTGATGGACCTCGAAGAGCTTCTGCTCCCCGGGCTGGGTGGCGGCTTCCATCTTGTTCAGAAAGACCCGGTCGCCGTCGATCTCCGTCCGGCCCAGAGGCAGGGCCTGCAGATCATGGGTGAGGATGAAATCCAGAGCGGTGTCCAGATTCGGGTGGAGCCCCCGATACAGGGCTGCGTTTTGGATGGTATCGCAGATCATGGCCGGTACCTCCTTTGGGCTGGGTCAGGGCTCGATGGCCTTGAAGAACCGCTGGGCGATCTCCAGAGGACGGGTGATCGCGCCGCCCACCACCACGGCGTGGGCTCCCAGATCCAGCATCTTCTTCGCCTGATCGGGCTGATGGACCCGGCCCTCGGCGATCACGGGGATGGGCAGGGCCTCCACCAGCCGGGACACCAGCTCATAGTTGGGACCCTCGGTCTTCGGGGAATGGGGGGTGTAGCCGCTCATGGTGGTGCCCACCAGATCCACGCCGCACTGCCAGGCGTTGATGCCCTCCTCGAAGGTGGAGATGTCGGCCATCAGGGCGATGTGGGGATATTTGTCCCGGATCTCCTTCAGGAACTCGTTGATGGTCTTGCCGTCGCCCCGCTTCATGTAGGTGCAGTCCAGCGCGATCACGTCGGAATCCACGGCCACCAGCTCGTCCACCTCCCGCATGGTGGGGGTGATGTAGGAGTCGAAGCCTTCATAGTTGCGCTTGATCAGACCGATCACGGGCAGGCCGGTGGCTTCCTTGATCGCCACCACGTCCCGGACACTGCTGGTGCGGATGGCCTTGCTTCCGGCCTGCTGGGCGGCTTTGGCGAAGAAGGGCATCAGGGACATCTCTTGGCAGTACATGGGCTCGCTGGGCAGAGCCTGACAGGATACGATGATGGAGCCCTTGGTCAGGGCCAGGATCTCATTGAGGGTCTTTTTCATAGGGATCTCCTTCTTTCTTCAGTTTTGTGGGGTCATCCATTATCTTCACCGGCGTTGCCGGTCTCGTACGTTTTGAACACGGGCTCCAGAAGATGGGCGATGAGGAAACAGCCCAGACCGGGGACGATGATCACCGGCAGCAGGAACCGCAGGCACAGCCAGCCGGAGGCGACGGTCACTGCCGCCACCGCCACGGTGCGGGGCAGGTGCCCCAGAGCCAGACGGACCGACATGAGCTGAAGATCCGTGAAGCGGAAGGTGAAACGGGACAGCAGGGGGAAGACCCAGGCCGCCACGCCCACCAGAAGGGCCAGCAGGAAGGCCATGCCCCAGGCCAGGATCACGTTGGCATCCGTCCCGGTGGCGCTGGAGGTGAAGGTCCGCAGGATCCCCAGACCCAGACCCAGCACCGCGCCCCAGAGGAGCAGACTGCCTATGCCAAGCCCCAGCTCCCGGCGGAAGGTCCGGAAGAACCGGGCGGTCATGCCGCCCTCCTTGCCCAGCACGCACCGGGCACAGCAGTCATACATGGCGCAGAAGGCGGGGCCTGCGGTCACCAGCGGCAGACTGCACAGCAGCCACAGCGCACTCAACAGGATGAAGTCAGCGATCCGCCCGAAGGGCTTCCACAGCCAGCTCTCGGGGTCGAAGAGGTTACTTTTCATGGGCGTCCACCAGAGCGGGCACCAGCTCCGCCAGATGGCGGGCCAGAGCGCGATGTCCTTTCCGTGTCAGATGCATGCCGTCGGTGGCGTTGAGATCGGCCAGACCCTGAGCGTCCAAAAAGGCACAGCCACGGCGACGGGCCACCGCTTCATAAAAACGGGCCAGCTCCCGGGACTTTTGGACACAGCCGGAGCCCATGACCCCGGCGAAGGGACCGGTATCCATGGCATCGAGGATGTGGGGCGGCGCGATCAGCAGGATGTTGGGGCGGCCATGGGACCAGGCCTCCGTATGGATGGCCTTGGTGATGAGCCGTTCCATGCCCACGCTGATGCATTCGGCGGTACAGCCGAAACGCTCCTTGGTGTCGTTGGTGCCCAGCATGAGGATCAGCAGATCCACGGGGCCATGGCTCAGCAGGAGGGGGGAGATCATGTCCAGACCGCACAGACCTTCGGTCAGAGGGTCCCGGAACACCGTGGTCCGTCCCCCCAGACCCTCCTCTGTGACCAGATACGCCGGGCCCAGAGCCTGTGCCAGCAGGCAGGTCCAGCGTTCGTCTTCGTTGAAGCGGTCGCCGCCATCGGCACAGTCCCAGGGCTCTGCACAGTAGCCGTGGGTGTTGGAGTCGCCGAAGCAGAGGATGTGCTTTTTCATGGTGTGACCTCCTTCAGGGTGGTTTTTTCCATCATAGCACGTCTTTTCTCAAATGTCACGCAAAATGATGGAAAATACCATGAAAAATTCGTCTTGAAAAATTATTTCAGATATGCTATGCTATTTTCACAAAAAAAGGAGGAAGAACGGTCATGGTATTGGAGAACAACAACATATTTGAGATCATCAGCCACGAGTATTACGCCTTCACCGCGGCGGAGAAGAAGCTGGCTGACCATATCCTCGCCAATCAGGACGGCATCGCCCGGCTGTCCATCTCCCAGCTGGCGGACGGGGCCGGTGTGGCGGAGGCCACGGTGTCCCGGTTCAGCCGGCGGATGGGCTTCGGGGGCTTCGTGGACTTCAAGCTGGCGGCGGCCAACGCCTCTCTGCGGTTCAAGCCTGCCAACGATCCTCTCTCGGGTCAGCTGGAGGACGGCGATACCGTGGAGGACATCTGCCGGAAGCTGTACGCCGCCGAGGCCGAGGCCATGGCCCAGACCATGGCGGTCCTGGATCCGGCGGCAGTGGTCCGGGGGGCGGATCTGCTGGAGAAGGCGGGCCGGGTCTACTGTATGGGACAGGGCGGCTCCATGCTGATCGCTCAGGAGGCGGCCCATCTGTTCTCCACCGTCAGCAACCGGTTCCAGTCTGTGGTGGATTCCCATATGCAGGCCATCGCCGCTTCTATGATGGCACCGGAGGACGTGCTGTTCTTTTTCTCCTATTCCGGATCCACCAAGGCCATGGTAGAGACCATGCAACTGGCGAAAAAGAGGAAGGGCAAGGTGATCCTGACCACCCGGTTCCCCCGGTCCCCCGGCGCGGAGCTGTCTGACGTGGTGCTCCAGTGCGGTGCCAACGAGAATCCCCTGCAGTCCGGCAGTGTGGCGGCACGGATCGCCCAGATGTATCTGCTGGACGTGCTGTTTTCCGAGTATGCCCGGAGGAACATCGTCCTTGCGCGGACCAACCGGGCCAGAGTGGCGGAGGCACTGGCGGAGAAGCATCTGTAAGGCCCGGATGGGCGGTCTCCCGGGGCTGGGGATCCTGAAAAAGGGGTATTTTCGGTCAAAAGGGCGAAAATGAGGCTTCCGGCGAGGGAGATCGGTCAAAATGACTAAAAAACTGAGCATACGGGACGGATACTTGCATCAGTTTGTTGTGCAACAGTACAGAAACTTTCCGTTTTCCCCGTTTTGAAAATTACTTTCATCTCTTGCCGTTGACTTTCCTGTACAGAATAGATAAAATGAACATGGAAAAAGCGAGTACCCATTTGCTATTTCAACAAAAAACATTATTAGGAGGAAATCAAATGAAGAAGATCATTGCAGCTCTGCTGGCCCTGACGCTCGTCCTGGGCATGGCCGCCTGTTCCGTCTCCACCGGCGGCGGTAAGACCGAGATCACCCTGTGGACCTACCCCATCGGCAGCTGGGGCGACCAGGCCACCGTTGACGGCCTGATCGCTTCCTTCAACGAGAAGTACCCCGATATCTCCGTGACTGTGGAATACCTGACCTACGCCGACGGCGACGACAAGGTCAACACCGCCATCGAGGGCGGCTCCGCTCCCGACATCATCATGGAAGGCCCCGAGCGTCTGGTCACCAACTGGGGCGCCAAGGGCGTCATGGTCGATCTGTCCGACCTGTGGACCGACGAGGTCAAGGCCGACACCTACGCCTCCGTCGAGGCCGCCTGTAAGCTCAACGGCAAGTACTACGAGTATCCCGTGTGCATGACCGCTCACTGCATGGCCATCAACAAGACCGTCTTTGAGGCCGCCGGCGCGATGCAGTACATCGATGCCGAGAACCACACCTGGACCACCGAGAACTTCATCAAGGCCGTTGAGGCTGTCTATGCCCACACCGGCAAGACCGTCGGCGCCGTCTTCTGCGCCGGTCAGGGCGGCGATCAGGGCACCCGCGCTCTGGTCAACAACCTGTACGGTGGTACCTACACCAACGCTGACTACACCGCTTACACCTGGTCCTCCGCCGAGAACATCCAGGCTCTGGAGCTGCTGAACGGCATGGACGGCATCGCCTTCGACGCCTCTCTGGCCGGCGGTGACGAGGCCAACGAGTTCGCCAAGGGCAACCTGGCCATGGCCTTCTGCTGGAACGGTGCGACCCACGCCAACAACCTGGAGACCATCGGTGATACCTTCGAGGTCCTGCCCATGGCGTTCCCCTCCAAGAATGGTAACGATGTGCAGCTGTGCGGCGGCATCTGGGGCTTCGGCGTGTTCAACAACGGCGACGATGCCAAGGTCGAGGCTGCCAAGACCTTCATCAAGTTCATGGCTGACGAGAACACCAAGGCTTCCGTCGAGGCTTCCGGCTTCTGGTCCACCCGCAAGTCCGTCACCGGTCTGTACGCCGGCGACGAGCTGAAGGAGGTCTACGGCTCCTTCATGCAGTACATGGGCAACTACTACAACGTGGTCCCCGGCTGGGCCGCTCAGCGTACCGAGTGGTGGAACATGCTGCAGGACATCGGTGAGGGCGGCGACATCCCGACTCTGGTGGCTCAGTATGAGGCCAACGCCAACGCTCACGCCGGTAAGTGATCCGGTCTGAAGTACGATCCTGACTGAACTGACGCCCCTCCCTCCCAAGGGGAGGGGCTTTGGTCAGTGAAGACTTGCTGGCCGACTTCGCCTCTTGGGGGGCGTTCCTATCAACTATGATCTGAGAGGAGGATCATCTTGGCAAACAGAAAAAATAACCTGGGCAAGAGCCGCAAGCTCATGATGCGTGAGACGGTGACCTCTTACCTGTTCCTGCTGCCGTTTTTGGCGTTTTTCGTCCTGTTCGTGGTGTACCCTATGTTCATGTGCGTGTACACCAGCTTCTTCGATGCCACCATGAACGCCGACAGCGTGTTCATCGGCTTCAACAACTATGTGGAGTTGTTCCAGGATGAGAAGTTCCTGAACGCCCTGTGGAACACCGTCATCATCGTGGTGGTCTCCGTGCCCGTCACCTGCGTGTTCTCACTGTGGGTGGCCTCCGCCATCAGCAGGATGCCTGTGGCGGCTACCTCCGCGTTCCGCTGTATCTTCTATCTGCCGGTGGTCACCGGCTCCGTGGCCGTCACCATGGTCTGGAAGTGGATGTTCAACAACTACTCCGGCCTGTTCAACTACATCGGCACCGGTCTGGGCATCCTTGACGAGGGCATCAACTGGCTGGGCGATCCCAGATACGCTCTGGGCTGTATCATCCTGATCCTGCTGACCACCTCCGTGGGCCAGCCCATCGTGCTGTATGTCTCCGCTCTGGATAACGTGGACAAATCTCTGGTGGAGGCCGCTGAGGTGGACGGCGCTACCCCCATGCAGGCCTTCTGGCGGATCAAGTGGCCCCAGATGATGCCTACCACCCTGTACATCCTGGTCATCACCACCATC
>JAFNXT010000160.1 GCA_017378975.1 Oscillospiraceae bacterium | reverse complement strand
TAGGAACCGTAGGTGAACTGGACCTGACACTGATCGAGCAGGATGGTCTGTCCGGCATTACAGCCGATGGCCGGTCTGGACTTCGCCACGGCGCAAGCCACAGCCGTATCCTGCTGGGCGGTGGTCTCGCCCAGCGTGACCTTGACATGATCCACCGTCAGCTTCATACCTCTTGCCTGAAGGCCCATGGCACCGGTGGGGTGGCTCTGTCCGCCGTAGGAGATCACTCTCTCCCCATTGATATAGCCGTAGGTGTAGCTGTTCTGCATGGTCACGGCGTAGGTATTATAGGCACCGGCGACCTTCGCGGTGGAAGCGCCCTGTTTCTTGACGTTCCACGCGGTTTGAGCCGCCTCCGTCTTCTGGGTGATCTCCACGCCGTTGGGGACGGTGGCATCGTATCTGCTGCAGAACTGGATGTAGGGATAGTCGCTGTTCTGCACACGGCCCATCAGCGACGACCATTTCTTCGCGTCGGCGGCATTGGACTCCAGATAGGATGTCTCCAGCCTGAAATCGCCGAATTCATCCAGGAAAGAAGGCAGCAGCACTCTGGCATAGGAATCCGCCGTCGCCGAAGCATCGATGATATAGTGTCCTGCCCCGTCGTGGTAGACCGAGGCGTTGGTCCGCTGGGGGATCCTGAAGTCCGTCGGAGCCGTGCTGAAATCGTTTTGGTAGAGCACATACTCCCCATCGTCCAGATCTCTCGTGACGACATATACGTTTTTGACCGTCGAACCGCTGGTGGCCGTCAGCCGGGTGACACCGGCCTGGGTGGGAGTGAAGGAGGTGATGACCGTGCCATCCTTCCTCCATACGATACTGCTCCCCTTGGTATAGACCGTATTGACGGTGAACTGCACATCACAGACCGTCAGGTCGACGGTCTGGCCCATATCCGCACGGATCGCGGGCTTGGCGAAGCTCACATCGCAGGTGGTCACGGCAGTATCATTGCCGTCGAGAGTGACCTCCACATAGTCCACCATCAGCTTCGCGCCTCTGGTCTGGATGCCCATGGCACCGGCCGCGAAGCCGGTGTTGGCGTACTCCAGCACCTGCCGCCCATTGATGCTGAACACCGAATGGGTCCCCTTGGCGGAGATGGTGTACAGGTCGTAGGCAGCGCCGTTGGTATACTCAAAGCCCGTCTTCTCGTAGACCTCCCACGCATTGGAGGCGTTCTTCTGGGAGATCTCCACGCCGTTGGCGGCGGTGGCATCCTTACGCAGCAGGCCCTGATAATAAGGATAGTCCGAATTCTGGATCCGGTACATCAGGGAGGCCCACTTGGTATTGTCCACCACCTTATCCATTTTCATGCTGGCCTTGATGGTCACATCGCCGAACGCATCCAGGAACTCCGGCAGGAACACACGGACATAAGCGTTGGTGTTACCGGACGCGTCCATGATATAGTTGCTGTCGATGACCGAGATGGTGGCACCGTTGCTCCGCTCCGGCACACGGAAGTCCGAGGGTGCCGTATGGAAATCGTTCCTGTACAGGACATACTCGGTCTCCTCGGGGGCCTTCGCGACCACATAGACCGTCATCATCTTGTCCCCGGCCCTTGCCGTCAGGGCATGGACGCCCCGCTCCGTGGGTGTGAACGAACGCACGGCCAAACCGTTATAAGTCCAAACGGTACCGCTCTTCGTCATCTGCGCGTCGGCCGAGAACTGCACGGTGCATTTGGTAAGGTCGATCACGTCAGACACGTCACAGCAGATGGCCGGCTTCGAGAAACGGATATCGCAAAAAACATCCGTGCCGGTGGCATCCACTCCATTGGCGTCTGCCGCCATGGGGAATGCTTCTGATATGGCAGAGAACACCAACAGCATGGCCAGCATCAGGCAAGCCACGCTTTTGAGCATCCTCTTCGTCTTTTCAGACCGCATAGTTATCTACACTTCCTTTCTTCTGACCGCTCGGCGCGGTCCTCAGGGTAAGCTTTTCAGCGCTGTCTCTTTTTACCGGACAGTTTCCAGACCAGCACGGCGGTGGCACCCACCAGGACCGCGACCGCCACGGCCACGGAGGCGGAGACCTTCGGGGCGGACGCTGTGGGCGTGTCGCCCTCTGTCGCCTCCCCAGCCGGCTCGCTGGGCTGTCCGCTCTGCGTGTGGGTCTGGGGCACCGTGGCTGTGGGCTCCTCCCGGCCGTCGTCACCGCCGGATACGGAGTCCGTCGGTACGGTACCGTCCCCAGAGGTCTCCGGCACGGGGTCTTCCCCACTGCCTGTCTGCTCCGTCGGTCCGGGCGGTACCGTCGCTTCTGCACCGCCGGTGGTTTCCGTGGGGGCGGTGGTCACCGTTTCCTGCGGCACGGGTTCGGTCGGCCCCGTATCGCCCGTGTCACCGGTGCCCTCTGTGGGCACCGTGTCCACCGGATCGACAACGGTCTCACCGATGGAGGGCGCGTCTGTGGGCAGCGTCGTCACAGGATCTTCAGGCCGGATGATATCGACTCTGGCGCTGTCCCCCACGCCCCGGACGCAGAGCAGATCGCTCCTGGTGGTCCCCAGCGCGTCCGTGATACTGAATTCGATCCCGTGACCCTTGGCAGGCAGGTCGACGATCCGGAAGGGGATCGTGATGACCAGATCCCCATCGTTGATCAGACCCTCATATTTTTCACCGGGCTTCGCGTTGGGATAGCGGAGGGAATCGACGAATCTGCAGGCATAATCCCCCGTATCCGCATGGTAGGCACAGATCTGCTCATAACGGGAAGCAGGGATCTCCATACCGGCGATCGCCACCGTATACATCGGAGCCACGGTCACGAAGGCATCCATGGCATCGCCGTTTTCCGTGATGATGCCCTCCACCAGCGTTTCGTCAAAATGGAGCACGAACTCCACCGCGTCAAGGGCCTGCCTGATGTCCCTCACTCCGACCACCACATCGATGACGGAGGGATCCTCCACCGACACGGACACGCTCATATACAGCGAGAACCCGACATCATCGGAGGGCGAACGTGGGACCGCGGTCTGTCGGGCCTGTGCGGAAGCAGATACCGTGTCAGCCATGAAGGATGGGACGAGCATCAGGACCAGCACGAAGGCCATCCATGATCTTACCATATATTTCTTCAACCGATACATCCTTTCTATGGACTGGATACTTTTATGCGACCATATGACCATGGATCGCTCTTTTTATCACGATACCGCCTCATCCATATGGGCGAGGCGGTATCGTTTTTGCTATTGGATCGTTACTCAGGCCTGATAGAACAGCTGCTTGGCATAATAGCCATACACAGCGGTCGCCTGAGCGAAGGCCTGCAGATCGTCACCGTTGGTAGCGGCTTTCCCCTCACAGTACTTACCCAGAGAGTAGGGGATGATACCGGTGGTGATGTAGTTGCCGTTGTTCTGGAACACGCAGGTCACATAGTAGGTCTTGTCGATGTCCTTGGCGGCGATACCGGGCACCTCGCCCCAGTACTGACTGCCGGTCTTGGACATCTGCATCTTACCGGTGGCGTTGCCCAGCGTGAATCGGCTGATGCTGGCGTAGGTCTCAGCATCCCACCAATACAGGGTCACGTTGCTGTCCACGCTGATCGCGGGGGTGCAGTAGAAGTTGATCGCGAAGGCACCGTCGAAGCTGACAGAGGGATACAGGGACTTGAAGTTGGCGTTATCTCTGACGAAACCGCCGACCTTGGCGCTGTCTACTGCCACGATCGGATCGACCATCGCCTCGTTATAAGCCTTCACCAGAGCCTTCTGGGCACTGGTCAGACTGCTGTTGACCAGCTTGTCGATGTTATGGCCGAAATACTTCTGGGCCTCAGCACCGTAGTTCAGCATGGCGACCACCCGGGACTTCATCTGAGTGGTGGAAACACCCCGC
>JAFNXT010000159.1 GCA_017378975.1 Oscillospiraceae bacterium | reverse complement strand
TAGGAAACGACCTTCAGGCCCTGGGCATAGATCGCCTTTTGGGGACGGAAGCTGACCGTATCGTTGCCGGTGACATAAAGATCATCTTCCGGAAGGATATGGAAGGTGTACTCCACGGCGGTATCCAGCCCGCTGAGGGTGATGTGCTTCCCGACGAAGGAGGTGGTCCGGATGGCGATCCCCGGAGCATAGTACTCTACCTTCCAACGTTCGCTGTCGGGACCGTCCACAGTGAAGCTCAGGATCACAGAACCGTCCTCCGGGCCGTTGACGGCGGCCAGATTCAGGATCTGGGTCCGTGCGGCGGTGGTGTAAGCTCCGGTGGTGTGGCCCATGAGCTTGTATTTCCCTTCGATCTGGACCTGGATCTTATATTGGGTGTTGGCGTTGAGGGAAGAGAAGGTGGCCTTGCCGTCGGTGACGGGGGAGCGGTGCGTGTTGCCGTAGGTATCGGCACAGACGATGGTGAGTTTCTCTTCGTCGGCCTTGGTCACCACGGAGACGATGATCTGGTCCGCGGCACCGGTGACGGTCAGGTCATCGATGGTCAGAAGAAAATAATTCTGGTACAGGAATTTCCCGATGAAGAACACAGCGATCATGGAGGCTATCACCGCGGTCACGGTGATCCACCAGCCCGTACGCCGCTTCTTGAGCTGTAGCTCGGGATCGTAAGCCGGGTCCGCTCCGTCGTCATCAGGGTCTTCATCCTCAGAGATGGCAGGCTCGTCCTGAGGCGTGTCCGCTACCTGTTCGGTGACCGGAGCATCTTCGGCTTCGGGCACCTCCGGGGCTTCCACGGAGGGCTCCGTCACGGGAGCCTCCCCGAGTGCTTCTTCCGGGGGCTCGGGCTCCGGCTGGATGGGAGGTGGGATCGGTACGTCGATGGGGGCGGGAGCCACCACGGGCTCCGGCAGTTCCATGAGGAGCAGTTCATCGGCCTGAGCCAGCATCTGCGCCACTTCGACGGTGACACCGTCTTCGGTCAGCTCGGTACGGGGATGGTCGGCGTCGGTGGTGTCGGTGGGCTCTTCAGCAGGTACGGCATCTTCGGTCGCTCCTGTGGGAGCTTCCGGGGAGGGGGCGCCTTCCTCTGCAGGTCCCACGGGCTCCCCATCACCGGACGCTACCGTGATCTCATCCGCTTCACAGGAGACATCCTCACCGGGGGATCGCGAAGGATCATCCACAGGAGGCTCCTCGTCGGGGATGGAGGCCAGCAACTCCGCCAGCTCCAGCGCGTTCTCGTCCTCGGTCAGGAAGGGTTCGGGGACCTCTTCGTCAGGCTCCTCCGGTGCGGGAGGGGGCGGCGGGATGATCGGGTCGTCATTGACCACATTGCGCTGCATATGGTCTACCAATGCTTGACCCATTTTTGCTGGGTCCGACCAGCGGTGGGCCGGATCGGGGGCGATGGCTTTGAGGATCACTTCTGCCAGCTCATAGTCGGCATACAGCGGGGGCATGGGAGGCTCCCCTTCGGGAGGCAGCTCGCCGTTGTTATACACCTGATACAGCACCATACCCAGAGCGTAGACATCTATGGTGTCGTTGAGGGAGGAGTAGGCATCCGTGATCTCAGGAGCAGTATATACGCTCCGGTACTTCTCCGGAAGAGATGCGAACTTCAGGGAAGACAGACTCATGAGGCCCAGATCGCCGATGCAATAACCGCGGGTATCCGTCAGGAAGATGTTCTCGGGCTTCAGGTCAACATAAAGGTATCCCGCGCGACGGCAGACCGTCAGGGCGGCGCACATATCGAGCCCAAGATTCACAGCGGCCAGGTGGGTCATCTTGCCATCCAAGATCTGCTGGTGGAGGGTCCGATGGTAGGGGGCCAGCAGATAGACATCGAAACCTACGCCGTCTTCCATGGGGACGATCTGGCTGCTGCGGTAGGGCAGGAAGCCACCGGCCTTGCTCAGTTTGCTGAGGATACCGGCTTCCTTCGCGATCTCCTCGGCACGTTCCTTGAAATATGTCTTCGCCCGTTCGGCGTCCGGCAGGGCTCCTGTCAGCAGGAGGGCATCCAGTTGGTCCTGGGACGCGGGGACGGAGATGATCTTTACGATGGCGCGTTCTTCGGTTTCTTCCCGGAGTGCGGGACAACTGCGCACGCCGTGATGGTCGCTGATCGGGTCGCCCATGATGTGACCGTCCAGCAGGGGGGATATGAGCCTTGGTTCGGACATGACCATCGCCTCCTTATCTTTGAAACTCTCTATATCATAATTGGATCAGGGGAAAAATGCAACTGCTTTCCTCGTTTTTTCTGAGGATGGGAGTAAGTGCGGAGCATTCCCGTGTCGTATCGTGTCGGATCTGTGGATGTGAAGAAATTTTTGTAAATTGTAGGGGAAGAGGTTGTTTTATTCAGCGTTCGGTGATATAATGACCGGGAACTTTGGTGCGGTCCTGTGACCCGCCGGAATGGAGGTACAGAATGAACAAGGTGATCTGTGATGTCTGTGGTACGGATTATCCCGAGACCTCGTCCCAATGCCCGATCTGTGGCTGCGCAAGAGGCGAAGAAGGACAGACATCTGCCGGTAATTCTTCTCAGGAGGAGACCCGGAGCTATACATATGTCAAAGGCGGCCGATTCTCCAAGTCCAATGTCCGTAAGCGCCTGAAGGCGCAGGCCAGACAGGCGGCGGAACGGGAGGAAGAGGCCCGTCGTAAGATCGTTCGGGAGGATCCCAGAGATCTGGACCGGACGGATGATATCGATGACGAGGATGATGAGGACCTGGATGACGATGATGACATGGAAGGGGTCTCCAACAAGGGCCTGATCCTGATCGTCATCCTGCTTTTGCTCGCGATCATCGCCGTGTCCAGCTATATCGTCGTGACCTTCTTCGGCGGTGACGACCGGCCTCAAAACACGAGACCTTCTCAGCAGACGACCCAGGGGACTTTGCCTGAGCAGACTGGACCCACCGAGACGGAGCCTGAGGTCCTGGGTACCCCCTGCACCAAGCTGATCCTGAACGATCTGTCCATCGAGCTGGTCAAATATATGGCTCCCTGGGAGCTGGATTTCGATGTAGAGCCTGCGGATACCACCGATACGGTGATCTTCACCTCCAGCGATACTGCCATCGCTACGGTGGATGATAACGGTGTGGTCATGGGTGTTGGTAACGGTGAGGCTACCATCACCATCAGTTGCGGTGAGTTCCAGGCGGAATGCAAGGTCGTCTGTCAGTTGCAGGATCTGCCTTCCGATCCCACTGTCGATACCACGGAAGATCCCACGGAGCCTTCCGTGACGGAGCCTGTGGATCCCGAGCTGAAGCTGGAGCTGAAAGATGATGATGTCACGCTGTTTCAGAAGGGTGAGAGCTGGCAGGCTCATAAGGGCGAGGTGCCCAGAGATCAGATCCAGTGGAGTTCTGATGATGAAACTGTTGCCACCGTCACTGACGGTAAGGTCGTGGCTGTGGGCCCCGGTACTACCACGATCCGTGCCAAGTACGGCGATCAGGAAGTGACCTGTGTGGTCCGTTGCAAGTTCCCGGCGGAAACGGAGCCTACGGAGCCTGCCGATCCCGACCCCACGGAGCCTGAGGAGACGGAGCCCACCCAGACGGAACCTACTGAGACCCAGCCTGCGGTGCCTTCCGATCTGAAGCTTCTGGTCAATGGTGCCGTTCCTAAGTATTCCTACAACGACAAGCCCAATTCCGCCGATGTTTCTCTGGTGGTGGGCGACGGATGGCGCTGTGTCCTTTCCGTGGAAGGCGCTGACGATGTCAAGTGGACCAGCGGTGACAGCGCCGTGGCCACGGTGGATGCCGACGGACGGATCGTCGCTCAGGGTGAGGGTAAGACCACCCTGAAGGCCACGGTGGATGGCGTGGAATTCATCGTCATGGTCCGTGTGAAGGAAGCGTGAAGTTAAACAATGGAGCTGCCACCGAAGGAAGTGGCAGCTCCATTTTTCAGACGTCGTCGATCCCGCATTTGCTCTTTCTGAACAGGAACGAGATGCACCAAAGGCCGGCCAGGCCCACCAGTGTATACACGATCCGGGCCAACAGGGCATCCTGACCGCCGAAGATCCATGCCACAAGATCGAAGCGGAAGATACCGACCAGCCCCCAGTTGGCACAGCCAATGATCGACAGGATCAGTGCGAGAGTATCCAGCATAGTTATTCCCTCCATTTTGATGATGTGCATGGATATGTTCCCCCGCCTGATCCAGATCATGCGATCCCCATTGACGATCGGCTTGTTTTGGGATAAAATCATAAGGAAAAATATCGAAAGGAACGATGTGTGATGAATGTGTTCCGAAGTGCGGATATCCTCTTGCCGCAGGATGTAGAACTGGAGCGTTGGGCGGTGATCGCCTGCGATCAGTTCACCTCTGATACGGGTTATTGGCGTAGAGTGCGTCAGACGGTGGGGGATGCTCCTTCTACCGTCCATATGATCCTGCCGGAAGCGGAGCTGGGCTCGCAGGACGAGGCCGCTACGGTGAAGAAGATCAATGAGACCATGGACAGGTATTTGACGGAAGGGATCCTTCGTACTTATCCTGACGCTTATGTATATGTGGAGCGGACTTTGCTCGACGGCTCTGTGCGGCCGGGACTGGTAGGTATGGTGGATCTGGAGCATTACGATCCCATGCCCGGTTCCGACAGTTTGATCCGGGCCACGGAAAAGACCGTCATGGAGCGGATCCCGCCCCGTCAGCGGGTGCGCAAGGACGCTTCTGTGGAGTTGCCCCATGTGCTGATGCTGTGTGATGATGACAGCAAGACGCTGATCGAGCCGATCGCCCAGATGCGGGACCGTCTGCCGCTTTTGTACGATCTGGACCTCATGGAAGAGGGTGGCCGTATCCGTGGCTGGCTCCTGCAGGGCGAGGATGCCAAGGCGTTCGATGCCCGTCTGGAGGCTTACAGCCGGACCGTAGCGGAAAAATACCCGGACCTGCAGGGCGCAGAGGTCCTGCTGGCTGTGGGCGATGGCAACCATTCTCTGGCGACTGCCAAGAGCTGCTATGAGGCGCTGAAGGCCGCTCAGCCCGGCGTGGATCTGTCTGCCCATCCTGCCAGATGGTCTTTGGTGGAGCTGGAGAATATCCACGACCCGTCTTTGGTCTTCGAGCCGATCCACCGTATCCTGCTGGACGTGGATGGACAGAAGCTTTTTGAGGATCTGAAGCAGATCTGCGGCGAGGGTGGCTATCCTGTGGAGTGGATCATGGGTGAGCAGACCGGTACGGTGTATCTGGATCGGGCCAAGGGGGAGCTGGCGGTGGCTGTGCTCCAGCCATTCCTGGATAATTGGCTCCGGGAAAACGGCGGACAGATCGATTATATCCATGGCGATGACGAGGTCCGTCAACTGGCGCAGAGCACCGGAGCGGCGGGCTTCCTGCTTCCTCCGATGGAGAAGCATCAGCTCTTCCGTGGGGTGATCAGCGGCGGTTCTCTGCCCAGAAAGACCTTCTCCATGGGTCATGCCAGAGAGAAGAGATATTATATGGAAGGACGGAAGATCCGATGACCACGTTGTTTGAACCTGCTTATGCCAAGGTCAATCTGACTTTGGATGTTCTGGGGAAGCGTGAGGATGGCTATCATGATGTGAAGAGCATCATGCAGACCATCTCCCTCCGGGACGATATCGAGCTGGATATCGGTACCGGAAAGCCTTGGGTCCTCCGGTGCGATAAGGAAGGGATCCCCTGTGATGAGCGGAACCTGGCCTGGAAGGCGGCGAAGCTGTATCTGGATACCATGGGCAAGGATCCTGACGGCATTGAGATCAGGATCACCAAGCGGATCCCCAGCGAAGCGGGGCTTGGCGGTGGAAGTTCCGATGCCGCGGCGGTCCTTCGTGCTCTGAACCGGCATTACGGCGATCCTTTGTCCATCTGGGCTCTGGCGGAGCTGGGAGCCGGTGTGGGCAGTGATGTGCCCTTCTGCGTGGTGGGTGGCACCATGATGTGTGAGGGACGGGGCGAACGGATGCGGAAGCTCCCTGATCTGCCGGACTGTGTGTTCGTGGTGGTGAAGCCCGATTTCCCGATCTCTACGCCGGAGCTGTTCCGGAAGATCGATGAGAAGGTGATCGGACAGCGTCCGGATCATCAGGCCATGGAGTCGGCGTTGCTGGCAGGGGATCTGGAGAAGGTCTGTCACGGGCTGTGCAATGTCTTCGATCCGGTGGTCACCGAGGATCATCTGGAACTGAATTACATCAAGTCTGTCTTCAGCACCTATGGAGCCATCGGTCATCAGATGAGTGGTTCCGGTTCCGCGGTCTACTGTATGGTCTCTGAATTCGAGATCGCGGCAGTGATCTGCAATATGCTCCGGGGCAATTATCCTCAGGTCTTCATCGCGAAACCTGTTTGATCGTTCAGAATGCCGTCCATACTGGATGTATTCCGGTATGGACGGTGTTTTTTATGGGTAAAAAAACGAGATGGATCTTGGTGGTACTGTCGGTGGCGGTCTGTGTGTATTTTGTCGGGATCGTCATGGATAAACAGGAGCTTCATGATAAGGTGATCCGGCTCCATGTGGTAGGCGCTTCTGACAGCGATCGGGATCAGATGCTGAAGCTTCAGGTCCGGGACGCGGTGCTGGAGCGCATGGAAACGGCGCTGGCTGGTGTGACGAACAAGGAGCAGGCGCTGAGGATGATCCGGGGCATGGCTGATGAACTGAGTCTGACGGCGGATCAGGTGCTGGCGAAGGCCGGTACGGAAGACCGGGTGACGGTGTCGGTGGGGGAAGTGTCGTTCCCCCGGCGGGATTATGATACCTTCAGTCTGCCTGCCGGAGTCTATGATGCGCTGAAGATCACGATCGGAGAAGGGCAGGGGCGGAATTGGTGGTGTGTGGTGTTCCCGGCGCTGTGTCGTCCTGCGGCCACCGGGCAGGTGGATGCCGTGGCGGCTGGGGCCGGATTCTCCCGTGGGAACCGGGGCGCGTTGACCGGGGAGTATGAAGTGCGGTTTTACCTGCTGGATCTTTGGGGGCGGATGGAAAATTTCTTCCGGTCAAAATGATATGCGTACTATCCATTGGACAGATGGTATGGTAGAATGGTCTCAAGAAACAGTAAGAGGGTGGTATCATGCTGGAGTTGATCCTTGGTGTCGACCATACAGCCAATACGGACGAGGTGCTTCGCAGACTGGCGGAGGATGTGGCGGCCAGGAAGGGTGGGCGCATCGTACTGGTGCCGGAGCTGATCAGTCACGATATGGAGCGACGGCTTTGTCAGGTTGCCGGAGATACAGCCAGCCGTTATGCGGAGGTCCTGTCTTTCACCCGGCTGGCCCGCCGTGTGTCAGACAGCGTTGGGTCTGCGGCACCGGAATGTCTGGATGCGGGAGGTCGGGTGGTGGCTATGGCGGCGGCGGCCCG
>JAFNXT010000158.1 GCA_017378975.1 Oscillospiraceae bacterium | reverse complement strand
GACGGGAGCCGCGGATGCGGCTCCCGTTTCGTATGTTTTTCAGAGGGGGATCACAGCTGGTCCTTCACCAGGGACAGGGCGGCCTCGTCCGCTACCAGGATGAAGTCGGAGTGCAGTTGCAGGATGGAACCGGGGGCGTGGGGGGTGATGGGACCGAAGAAGCAGTCCTTCACCGCCTGGGCCTTGTTGGCGCCGCTGGCCACCAGCAGGACACGCTTGGCGGTCATGATGGCACCGATGCCCATGGTGTAAGCGTGGGTGGGCACATCTTCCTTCTTCTCGAAGAAGCGGGCGTTGGCCTCGATGGTGGAATCGGTCAGGGTGACCTTGTTGGTGTTCTTCACGAACTCCTCGGCGGGCTCGTTGAAGCCGATGTGACCGTTGGGGCCCAGACCCAGCAGCTGCAGGTCGGCACCGCCCACAGAAGCGATCACCGCGTCATAGCGGGCGCACTCCTTCTCGGCATCGGGGTCCATACCGTTGGGGATGTTGCAGTTGGCCTGATCGATGTTCACATGGTCGAACAGGTTGGTGCGCATGAAGTAGGCGTAGCTCTGGTCATGGTCCTTGTCCAGGCCCACATACTCGTCCAGATTGACGGTGGTGACCTTGGAGAAGTCCAGATCACCGGACTGGTACTTGGCGATCAGCTCCTGATAGGTGCCTACAGGGCTGCTGCCGGTGGCCAGACCGAGGACGCAGTCGGGCTTCAGCTGGACCTGAGCGGCGATGATGTTGGCGGCCTTGCGGCTCAGATCCTGGTAGTCTTTCGCTATGATCAGTCTCATAACTTGGTTCCTTCTTTCTGATGGGTTTATAGATCCACGCGTCAGCGTGAAAATATCGGGTATCTACAGGGCATCCTATCTTATGCTCCGTATGATAAAATATATATCACAAATCCGATCCAAGCGCAAGAGTTTATATGAAGCTTTTGAAGATAAATGCTCCCGGGATCGGCCGAAGCCGGTCCCGGGAGGAGAGATGATATCAGGTGATGCTGAAGCTCAGAGAGGACACGAATTGGTCCTGCATGTAGATGTCCAGCGTATAGGTGCCGGGCGCCTCAGGCAACTGGGGGATCGAGAGCGCGCACTTCCGTGCGTGCCACATCTGGTCCCAGGTCTGGGTGCTCTCCTGCGTGCTGACGAAACGGTCCTGATCGTCCCGGATCACGAAGGTGGTGACGATCTGCTGATCAGAAACATCATAAGACTTGGACAGCTCGATCAGCAGACAGATGTTATCCGTGGTGGCGAAATCGGTGACGGTTTCGGTGGAGGCGATGTCCCCGGCAGTCCAGTTCCCTTCGGTGGGGCACCGGTGCAGGCTCAGGCTCATATGCTCCGCAGTCACTGTGTGGCTGGAGAAGGGTTCGTTCTCTACAGGACCGAAGCTGAAGTCCATGGGGAAATAGGTCACACTACCGGCAGGGGACACCGCTACACTGTAAGACGCACCGGGGGCCAGAGGGAGCGTGGTCTCATTGGTGTCACACAGGACGGTGATGGGTTCGCCGTCATCCACGGTATAGGTCAGTTGCCAGCCACCTTCCGGCAGAGTGCCGGTGTAGTCCCACCGAAGCGACATGGACCAGGGGGCGGTCCGCTCGGGGTGGAAACCGGTGATATGGACCGGATCGGGGGAGACGGTCAGAGTCTGGTCCTTGGTCATGTTTTCGGCCATGACAGACACGGTGTATCCCTTGGAGGAGTCCAACCCTTCGAAGGTGGCGGAAGTCTCAGTGGTGGTAAGGCTCATGTCGATGCCGTCACCATCGTAACAACGGACGATCCACTTCAGTGCCGTGACATCAGAGGGGGCATCCCAAACGACGGTCATGGTACCTGCTTCGTAGGAAACGACCTTCAGGCCCTGGGCATAGATCGCCTTTTGGGGACGGAAGCTGACCATATCGTTGCCGGTGACATAAAGATCATCTTCCGGAAGGATATGGAAGGTGTACTCCACGGCAGTATCCAGCCCGCTGAGGGT
>JAFNXT010000157.1 GCA_017378975.1 Oscillospiraceae bacterium | reverse complement strand
CTTTGATCTTCTCTTGGATGTATGCCATTTTGACCGTCCTTTCGACGGCAAAAAGGGAGAATGTTGACTGGCTTTGTTGACCCAAGTGTTGACCCAAACGAAATCTTGAATTGAAAATGGGTCAAAAAGTTAGAAAAACACCGACTTTTCAACGAAAAGTCGGTGTTTTGTGGTGGAGATAAGCGGGATCGAACCGCTGACCTCTTGAATGCCATTCAAGCGCTCTCCCAGCTGAGCTATACCCCCATATTTTGTTTCGTGTTTGGCTCTGTGCCAGACAGCTTCTGTATTATAGCACGGATGGCGGAAATGTCAAGCGTTATTTTGATATTTTTCAAAATATTTTTTTCGGGCTTGTTTTGGTCGACATCTTGGTTGACATCGGTGGGGATTGGGGATAAAATAGGGGTAACTGTGTTACAAGGGAGGGATCTGCATGGATGCGGGCAGTAGTAGCGGTATACCTGGTCGAAGTAGTCTACGGGCCCGGTCTGTCGCTGCCCTGTAAATTGCTTGCCGGTGTGTACGCCTTATCATCGTGATCACGAATGGAGGTAAACACCTATGGCAGAACGTTTTGAGATCGTACGGAAGGCCCTCCTGAAGATGCTGGAGGAGAAGAAGTACGCTACCCTGCGGGATATCCTGGTGACCATGAATCCCAGTGATATCGCCGCCCTTTTCACGGATCTGGAAGAGAAGCAGATCCCCCTCATGTTCCGGTTGCTTCCCAAGGAGCAGGCGGCGGAGACTTTCGTTGAGATGGAGCCGGATGAGCAGGAGTTGCTGATCCGGGGCTTCTCTGACAACGAGCTGAAAGAAGTTTTGGATGAGCTGTACGTGGACGATGCCGCGGACATCGTGGAGGAGATGCCGGCCAATGTGGTCAAGCGGATCCTCAAGGCCGCGGATCCGGAGATGCGTTCGTCCATCAATCAGATCCTGCGTTATCCAGAGAACTCCGCGGGCTCGATCATGACCACGGAGTATGTGTCCCTGCGGCCCAGCATGACGGTGGAGGAGGCGATCCTCCGGATCCGGCGGCAGGGCGTGGACAAGGAGACCATCTACACCTGCTATGTCACCGACAAGGACCGGACGCTGATCGGTCTCGTGACGGTGAAAGATCTTCTGCTGGCGGAGGATGATGAGACCGCCATCAAGGAGATGATGCTGACCAATCTGATCAGCGTCACCACCCGGACCGACCAGGAAGAGGTCGCCCGGATGTTCAGCAAGTATAACTTCCTGGCATTGCCCGTGGTGGATGGCGAGAACCGGATGGTCGGTATCGTCACCTTCGATGACGCCATGGATGTCATGGAAGAAGAGGCCACCGAGGATATCGAGATGATGTCCGGTATGCTGCCGTCGGAGAAGAGCTATCTCCGGAGCAGTGTGTTCGAGCTGTTCACACCGCTGTTTATCAATGCCTTCAATGAAAAAAAATCCACCGCAATCCATTGAATTGTGGTACAAGAATGTTATATTTGTGGTTTAACAGGGGAATTGTATACAGTATG
>JAFNXT010000156.1 GCA_017378975.1 Oscillospiraceae bacterium | reverse complement strand
GTACCTGAAGCTACTGGACGAAGCGGTGCTGGAGGAGCGTGGCGAGAAGCCCAGAGAGCCGGACTGTACCGCCGACCTGAACGTCACTGCCAATGTGGATCCCGATTATGTATCCCGTGGCGAGGAGCGGATGGATCTGTACCGCCGGATGGCGGCGATCCGGACGCCGGAGGATGCGGAGGATCTGCTGGACGAGATCGTGGACCGTTACGGCGAGCCCCCCAAGGGCGTGCTGAACCTGATCGACATCGCCCTGCTCCGTGCCCAGGCCCGTTCCTGTGGCATCAAGGACATCCGCCAGAAGGCTGGCGATGTGCTCCTGACTATGACAGGCCTGAACTTCGAGGCCGTGAGCCTGATCTGCGCCGACCCCGACTACAAAAGCCGCCTGACCTTCGTGGCCACCGCCAAGGAGCCCACCCTCCGGCTGAAGCTCAGCAGTGGCACCGACAGCCTGAAGCAGTGCAAAGTCTTCATCGAACGCTACAAACAGTGCCTCGGGCAGTGATCTTTATGACCGATCTCCCAACGATCTGTGAACAGACCGTCAATTTTGCCTGAAACACCCTGCCATATGTTGCATTTCCGGCGCTCTGTGCTAGAATAGCAATATCCTGACGCACTTCCAAAAAGAGAAAGGAGCGATCCATGACCATGGGAAAATATGAAGCCGACCGCCGCAAGAACGACCGGGCCACCACCCAGATGGATGAGATCTGCCGCCAACTGAATGACGAACCTACCCATCAGGGTACCAGCTATGCCCGGAAGAACGTCCGCCGCAGACAGCAGAAGGACCAGCGTGTGGCGATCATCGCCGCCTGCTCCGCCCTTCTGGTGATCCTCATCGTGCTGATCGTGATCGTGGCGATCGGACCTGCCGATCCTGCTGATGACGGCCGGATCCTCCCCAACGTCTATGCCGCCGGCATCGACCTTGGCGGCATGACCCCGGAGGAAGCGGAAAGTGCCCTGCATCTGGCCACCGACACGACCATCGCCCGGAAGGACATGGTGGTCAAGCTCCCGGAAGCCACCCTGACCCTGTCCCCTGCGGATACCAAGGTCACTCTGGACGTGGCAAAGGTGGTCCAGGCCGCCTACGACCACGGCCGTGGCGGCTCCGAGAAGGAGTTCCTGGCGGCCAAGGAAAAAGCCCAGTCCACCACCTATACGATCCCCCTGCTCCCCTATCTCCATCTGGACATCGCCTATATCGATGCCACCGTGGAGGCTTTCTGTGCCGCCAACGGCAGTCAGTTGTCCCAGCCCACTTGGGAACTGGATGGCAGACGACCTGCCTTCGATCCGGAGCATCCCGACCTGCCTGCCGACCATCAGGCGCTGGTGATCACCATGGGCACTCCCGACTACGCCCTGTCTCCCCGTGACATCAGCGACGCGATCCTGGACGGTTACAGCCTGAACGACCTGACGGTGGAATATCAGGCCCCCACCCGCACCGAACCGGAGAAGCCCGACGCGGCGCTCCTGTTCCAGGAATTCTGCGTCCCCGCCGCCGATGCCACCATGGACCCCTCCACCTATGAGGTGACGCCCGAGGTCTATGGCTACGGCTTCGACATCGAACAGGCGCAGGTCCTGATCGATGCCGCCGGCTACGGTCAGGAGGTGCGGCTCGAAATGAGGTTCCTCATGCCGGAGGTCACCGAAGCCCAACTGACCAAGGACCTGTTCACCGACCGGCTGGGCATCTGCACCACCAAGAGCGAAGACTGCTCCGATGCGTGGAAGACCAATCTGCGCCTGTCCGTGGAAGCGCTGGACGGCTTCGTGATCCTGCCCGGTGCGGAGTTCTCCTTCAACGTCACCGTAGGCAAGCCCACCGCCCTGAAGGGCTACGAGGAAGCCACCGTTCTTCTGGCCGGTAAGGAGACCTCTGTGCTGGGTGGCGGCATCAGCCAGACCGCTTCCGCTCTGTACTACTGCGCTCTGCTGGCAGACATGGACATCCTGGAGCGCCACAGCGCGGACCACGCCATCAGCTATGCTGAGCTTGGTCTGGATGCGGACATCGCCTGGGGCACCAGAGACCTGCGTCTGCGCAACAGCGCCGACACCCCCATCCGGATCCACGCCACCCTCGATGGCGACGAGGTCACCGTGGAGCTGGTAGGCAACGATGCCCTTGAGTACCGGGTGGAGATCAAGACCGACACCGTATCCACCACAGATCCCGACACCATCCTGAAGGTGATGGACGAGGACAACGTGTACGACTATACCGACGGTCAGATCCTGCAGGAGGGCATCCCCGGCTATGAGGTCCAGACCTCCGTGGATAAGTACCACAAGCAGACCGGTGACCTGATCACCTCCACGCTGGTGGATACCTCCATCTATCAGGCCCGTGATCAGATCGAAGTGAGCATCCCCACCGCCGAGACCGAACCGGAGACCGAACCGGAGACCACCCCCACAGAAGAGACCACCGGCGGACTGCTGGACATCCTCACCGACCTGTTCAACTAAAAGACCTGTCATCGCAAGGAGCAAAGCGATGTGGCGATCCCCGGAAACTTTAGGGGATCGCCACATCAGCACGCTCGATGACAGGTCTTTTCTTATTTCAGGCAGTCCAAAAGGAACCCCTCGATCACTGCCTCATATCGCTTTGGATCATCCATATAGCTCATCCCATGAGCCGCCCCCGGGAAGGTCTCCAGCCGGACCGGTCCACCGCAGGCGGCGTACAGCCTGCGGCTCATCTCACAGGGCACGAACCGGTCATCCTCTCCATGGATCAGCAGGACGGGGAGCGTCGTCCGTTCCACAGCCTTCAAGGCATCCGCATCCCTCAGCCGGAACCTGCCCCAGATCAGCGCGCCCAGCGCGCAGAACACCACCGCCAGCCCACCGGGCATCCCGGTATCCTGCGCCACCCGGCGGATGATCTCCCAGCCGGAAGTGTAGGGACAATCCGCCACCACCGCTTTCACAGCCCCCGGAAGGTCCAGCCCCGACGCCATGAGCACCGTACTGGCTCCCATGGATACCCCCACCAGGACCAAAGGCGTATCCTGACCGAACCGTCCCACGGCATACCGGCACCAGCTCTGACAATCCAGCCGCTCCTTAGCGCCGAAGCTGATGGTCTTCCCCTCACTGCCACCATGGGCCCTCTGGTCCACCAGCAGGACGTTATGCCCCAGCTTCATGGCCAGCGGCGCGCCGCCGCACAGGTCCCGCAGGGCACCGCCCCGGTAACCATGGAACTGGATCTGCACCGGAGCGCTCTCCGCCACATGATAATACCGTCCATGGAGCCGCTTCCCATCCTGCGCCGCGATCCAAACATCTTCACAAGGCACCGCCGCCAACCGGTCGATGCAGTCTTTCATATGTGCCCGATGGGCCTCATACTGCTCCCCGGAGGGCAGGAGATAGATGTCCTCCACCTTCTTCGGCACGAAAAATGCCACACTGTATCCATACCAGGCCCCCAGCAAGATCACCGCCAAGACCGCCGCGATCACCCAAACCATGACAAAAAACCTCCCTTCCCATTGACAACGCCCCTTCCGGGACGTATCATATGCTTCGAAAAGATACTGTATCACATATCCATCCCACCGTCAAGAAACGAGGTAGAGACCATGTCCATCCGTTACATCCTGTTCGATCTGGACGGCACCCTGCTCCCCATGGATCAGGACCTGTTCATCAAAGCCTACTTCAAGGGGCTGGCCACCGCCCTTGCCCCTTACGGCTACGATCCTGAAAAGCTGATCGGTGCCATCTGGGCCGGCACCTCCGCCATGATCGGAAACCGCGGCGACCGCACCAACGAAGAAGTGTTCTGGGACAAGTTCTGTGCCATCTTCGGTGATGCCGTCCGTGGGGACGAGCCCAAATTCGATACCTTCTACCGCACGGGCTTCCAGCAGGTACAGCAAGTCTGCGGCTTCGACCCCAGAGCGGCTCAGGTGATCCAGACGGTCAAAGACCGGGGCTTCACCCCGGTACTGGCCACCAACCCCATCTTCCCCGCCATCGCCACCGAGAGCCGGATCGGCTGGGCCGGTCTGGACAAGAACGACTTTGCCCTGTATACCACCTACGAGAACAGCCGCTTCTGCAAGCCCTCCACCGACTACTACCTCCAGATCTTGAAGACGCTGGGCGCCAGCCCCGAAGAATGCGTCATGGTAGGCAACGATGTGGGCGAAGACATGGTGGCTCAAACGCTGGGTATGCAGGTGTTCCTGCTGACCGACTGCCTGATCAACAAGCACGGAGCCGACATCTCCTCCTACCCTCAGGGCAGCTTCGACGCCCTCCTGACCTTCCTCCAAAACCTCTGACCTAAGAGGTGCCTTGTCCCCCATACCAAAAGGCGGAGCCGACCCGGCTCCGCCTTTTCGATATGTACCTCAAACTTCCTGAAACAGCCTTTGCTTACAATACTGGATGATGGACCGCCGGGTGATGATGCCGATGAAAGCATCCTTGTCGTCCACCACCGGCACGAAATTCTGGGCACTGGCCCGCTCCACCAGATCCTTCATGGGGGTGGTGACCCGGACCGGGATATTGTCCCTCCGCCGGGAGATCTCCATGATCTTATGGGCCTCCGCCTGCCGCATATCCATATAGCAAAGATTCTTCAGCGCCCACAGCAGATCCCCCTCGGTCAGGGTGCCCCGGTACTCTCCCCGGCGGCTCAGGATCGGCAACGCGGCGAAGCCGGCCGTTTCCATCTTCTCCAGCGCCTGACGGACGGTATGGTCATCATATACATAGGCACACATGGCCTTCGGTGTGAGAAAAAACAGGATATTGTTCATCATTGGCTCCCTTCGATGCGCTATACCGGGCAGTGGACTTCGCTGCCCACTGGTATTATATCATAAACGGGAGCAGAAAACATATTAATTTATGGTAAATAAATACGAACGGCTGCCGAAAATTCCGGCAGCCATTTGTATATATTGCACGATCAACACTTGGGCATGAAGGGAGTGCAGTCCAGCGTGGCGAAGTAGTCCGCAGGCGTCTCCGCACGGCGGATCAACAGGAAGCTGCCGTCCTCCCGCAGGAGCACCTCGGCGGAACGGAGCTTGCCGTTGTAGTTGTAGCCCATGGAGTGGCCGTGGGCACCGGTATCGTGGATCGCCACCAGATCGCCGATATCGATCTGAGGCAGGCTCCGCTCGATGGCGAACTTATCGTTGTTCTCACACAGACCGCCGGTGACGTCGTAGACGTGATCCAGGATCGCGTCCTCCTTGCCCAGCACGGTGATGTGATGGTAAGCGCCATACATAGCAGGACGCATCAGATCCGCGGCACAGGCGTCAAGACCCACATACTCCCGGTAGATGTGCTTCTGATGGAGCACGGTAGCGACCAGATGGCCGTAAGGGGCCAGCATGAAGCGGCCCAGCTCCGTGAAAATGGCGATGTCGTTCATACCGTTGGGGGTCAGGATCTGCTCGTAACGCTGACGGACACCCTCACCGATGATGGAGATGTTACAGCAGGGCTGTTCGGGGCGGTAGTCCACACCGATGCCGCCGGACAGGTTCACGAAGGAGATGTGGGCGCCGGTGGCATTCTTCAGCCGCACCGCCAGACGGAACAGATTGGAGGCCAGCTCCGGATAATACTCGTTGGTGGTGGTGTTGGAAGCCAGGAAGGCATGGATGCCAAAGTGCTTCACGCCCAGCTTCTGGAGCCGGTTGATGGCACCGGCCATCTGATCCTCGGTCATGCCGTACTTGGCATCCCGGGGCATATCCATGATGGTGTTGCTGATGGTGAAGGAGCCGCCGGGATTGTAACGCAGGCAGACGGTCTCGGGCATCTTGTCCGCGATCTTCTCCAGAAAATCCACATGGGTGGCGTCATCCAGATTGATGTAAGCGCCCATGTCGTAGGCCTTCTGCATATCCTGCTCCGGGGTCACGTTGGAGGAGAACATCACATCATGACCGGTACAGCCCACCGCCTCAGCCAGCAGGAGCTCGGTATAGCTGGAGCAGTCACAGCCACAGCCCTCTTCCTTCAGCACCTGCAGGATATAGGGGTTGGGGGTAGCCTTCACGGCGAAGTACTCCCGGAAGCCCTTGTTCCATGCGAAGGCCTGCTTCAGGGCACGGGCATTGGCCCGGATGCCGGCCTCGTCGTAAACATGGAAGGGCGTAGGGATCTGAGCGGAGATCTCTCTGGCCTTCTCCAAAGTAATGAACGGTGTCTTCTTCATTTTGATATCCTTCTTTCAAAGTAAAATGCCCCATGTCATAGACAAAGGGCATACCAAACTCGTATACGCCCCACGTCAGCACTCCACCCGAAAACGGGTGACAGTCCTGCGCATCTTCTGCGCAGGCCCAGGGAAACGACGCTCGGCAACGTCCGCTCCCTTCGGCGGTGGCCCCTTTCCCTCCCCGGCATTCGCCAAACCGGAGGGTACTGATGGACACCGCGACCTCAGCCATGGTTCTGAAGGGATTTTAGCGAAAAAAAGCCCTTTTGTCAACAAAAATTTCACATTCTACCGACCATTCTACCATTTGTAGACCTTCTGCACCAAAAGGAGGTGCCATTCTACTGTCCTTTTGTGCTATAATGACCCCATCTTTTGAAAGGCGGTATCTCCTATGAAAAAACGTACTCCCCTGTCCCAGCGGCCTCTGCCGGACTACACCCGTGGCGAAGAGATCATGAACATGGTGACCCACATCGTGGGCGGCGCCCTTGGCATCGCGGCGGTGACCTTATGTGTGATCTTCGCCGCGCTCCGTCATAACATCTACGGCGTGGTGGGCTCCGCCATCTACGGCGGCTGTATGATCGCCACTTATACCATGTCCAGCGTCTACCACGGCCTGCGTCCCAGCACCGGCAAAAAGGTCCTGCAGGTGCTGGACCACTGCATGATCTACTCCCTGATCGCCGGTACTTACACCGTGATCGCCCTGTCGGCCCTGCGCCCCGTATACCCGGTGCTGGGCTGGGGCATGTTCGCCTTCCAGTGGGGCTTGGGTGCCCTGTGCATCACCCTGACGGCGATCGACCTGAAGAAGTACAGCGTCTTCTCTTATGTCTGCTACATCCTCATGGGCTGGGCGATCCTTCCCTTCATCCCCCAGACGATCACCGTCCTGACCCGTCCCGGTTTCCTCCTGTTGCTCTTCGGTGGCATCAGCTTCACCATCGGCGCGGTGCTCTACGCCGTGGGCTCCAAAAAACGCTGGATGCACTCCGTATTCCACATCTTCGTGGTGCTGGGCAGCCTCCTGCAATTCCTGTGCATCCTGTTCTACGCCATCTGATTTTTTTGCGTCCATCCTCTTTTCAAGACGACCGGATCGTGGTATATTGATGATATACCAAAATAACAGGAGGTAACATCATGGCAAACAAGTACGCAGGCACCCAGACTGAGAAGAACCTCATGGCCGCCTTCTCCGGCGAGTCCGAGGCCCGCAACAAATACACCTACTTCGCCTCCAAGGCCAAGAAGGAAGGCTTCGAGCAGATCGCGGCCCTGTTCCTGAAGACCGCGGACAACGAGAAGGAGCACGCCAAGCTCTGGTTCAAGGAGCTGAACGGGATCGGCGACACCGCCGAGAATCTGGCCTCTGCCGCCGCCGGTGAGAACTACGAATGGACCGATATGTACGACGGCTTCGCCCGTACCGCCGAGGAAGAGGGCTTCCCGGAGCTGGCCGCCAAGTTCCGCTATGTGGCCGCCGTGGAGCGCCACCACGAGGAGCGTTACCGTGCTCTGCTGAAGAACGTGGAGACCGCTCAGGTCTTCGCCAAGAGCGAGGTCAAGGTCTGGGAGTGCCGCAACTGCGGTCACATCATGGTGGGCACCAACGCCCCCGAGCTGTGCCCCACCTGCGCCCATCCCCAGAGCTACTTCGAAGTCCACGCCGAGAACTACTAAGCTAAGTAAATAAAGAACTGTCATCGCGGGGTGGCCCGATCGGGCCGCCCTGCGATGACAGTTTTTTATTACCCAAGCGATGCGGTGAACCGGGCCCAAAGATCATCTCCCGGCTCCTGCAAATAGGCTTCCATCGCCTCCCGGACGCCCTCCGGGATCAGCTCCGGCTGGATGCATACCAGACAGCTTTTCCCCGCCGTCAGCTCATCCCGGAGCCTCTGCTCCAGCGCGTTGGCGCAGTAAGCGGTCTGACGGAAGGGAGCCATGACGCTGACCCCATCCAGCGGTACCGTACCGTCCTCCTGCGGAAGCACCAGATAGTCCAAAAACGCCTTGGCCGCCAGGATCTGGTCCTCCGGTGCGTCCTTTCGGACGCTGAGGAAACCGCCGCCCACCGTACACAGGGTCTGGCTCTGTTCATTCTCCAGTCCCAGATACACCGGCAGGATCCCCGGTGCCGTATCGATCAGTTCTTCGTAGGCACCGGCTTCTCCCAGCCAGAACACCGCTTCGCCACGTTGCATCTGCAACAGCCCTGACTGCGTGCCCTCCTCTGTCTGAGGCAGGGCATTTGCCATATACAGATCGACGAACTGTCTGCCCTGCTCCGGCACCGAGGCCGCCACCAGCGTCAGCAGCGCCGGATCGGCCGCCGCAAAGGTTTTTCCACCGACATCCGCCAACTGACCCACCACCAACCGGAGCTTCTGAAGGCTGTCGATCTCCGAAAGAGAGTAGCCGCAAGCCGCCAGCAGTTGGGTATTGCACAGCAGACCCACACAACGCACCTGCGTAGGGATGGCGCAGACCTTCCCGTCATGCCGCAACGCCATATCCCAACTGGCAAGCTGGGCATAGGCGGCGGTGTCATACAGATCCATCCACTGCTCGCACTGCCCGATCGCGACGGTGGCATCGGCATGGATCACCAGAGCCGCCTCCGGATCGGAAGCCTCCACCAGTTCCACCTCCACGCCGGAAACAGCAGAGAAGCCCTCACCGATCTGGCTCCACTCTTCCTGCCGTGCCGTGTCCGCACAGCCGAGCCGCAGGACCGTCCCCGGCTGAGCCTCCGTGGGCGGCTCCGCAGGTTCCTCAGAGGGCTCCGCAGTCCCGGTCTCCACCTGCTCCGTCCCCTTCTCCGGCTCCATGACCGGGCGGTCCAGAAAGCTGTATAGAAGCAGACCCAGGCACAATGCCCCAAGGAATATCAACGCATAGATCCTTTTCATGGCAGATACCTCATCATTTTATCTTTCTGAGCATATCATACCGCAAAAAGTCTTCAAACGCAACCTATTTTCCCGATTGATCCAATTCCGGAAGGGGCATCATAGATCACATACCAGTGTCCCCTGCCCCGGACGGAAAGAGGAACGGACCCAGACCGGCACCTGATGGTCCTTGGCCAGCTCCACAGACCGGTCATGGAGCACCTGCGCGCCTTCCTTCGCCATTTGGAGCATCCGGTCGTAGCCGATCTTCTCCAAACGTACGGCATCCGGGAAACGCCGTGGATCTTTGTCATAGACCCCATCCACATCCGTGAAGATCTCGCACCGCTCCGCCCCCAGCCAGGCCGCCAGCGCCACCGCCGTGGTGTCGGAACCTCCTCTGCCCAGCGTGGTGATGTCCCCCAACCGGTCCACCCCCTGGAAGCCTGCCACCACCACGGTCCGTCCCCGGTCCAGTTCCCGCCGGATCCGGTCCGTGCACAGGGTCAGGATCCGCGCGTCCCCATGGGAGCCATCCGTCAGGATCCCTGCCTGAGCCCCCGTCAGGCTCATCCCGTGGACCCCCAGTTCCTGCAACGCCATGGCCATGAGCCCGGCAGACATCTGCTCACCGGCGGCCAGATACTGATCCAGCTCCCGCAGATCCGGAGCCTTGGTCAGCTCCCGGGACTGTGCCAGAAGCAGATCCGTGGTGTCCCCCTGGGCCGACACCACGACCACCACCCGATGCCCCTGTGCCACCAGCCCGGCCACGCTCTGGGCCGCTTTGCGGATCCTTTCCCCATCCGCCAGTGAGGACCCTCCATATTTTCGCACGATCAGCATCACCGACCACCTCCGACACATCCTATGACATCCCCCCAAGATCCGTGCCAAACCTTCCTCCCATAGACCGAGGGGAGCATAAGTTAGTGAAAAACGAAAAATGGATAGTGAAGAGTGATCGTATCCCCTTCGGGGATGGGATTTGGATATATCCCGAAGGGATACCATTTCTTTCTTCACTTTTCTCTATCCTCTCTTGAGGACGATGGGGTGGAGTCCAGACCCATCCCAAAGAAAAAAGAACGTGCCGCCAAGGCGACACGTTCCATACGATTCGATTCAGCCAGCCAGGACCTCGGCCTTGATCACGCCGTTGGCCTGCCCCAGCAGACGCATCAGCTCATCCAGGCTCACGGACATCTCCGTGGTCTCGGCAGTGATGGTCACCAGCGCGCAACCGTTGGTGGGGGTGATGGAATTGATGGTCAACAGGTTGGTGTTCTGCTGTGCGAAGGCCGTCAGCAGGTTCGACAGCACGCCCGGCTCGTCATGGAGCAGGAACTGGAAGGTGATCACCCGGCTGACATTCATCTTCTGGAAGGGCTGTACCGCGTCACGGTACTTGTAGAACGCGCTGCGGCTGATGCCGGTGATCTTGGTGGCCTCGTTGACGGTGGCAGCCTGACCGGTGGCCAACAACCGCTTGGCATCTGCCACCTTCAGGAACACCTCCGGAAGGGCAGTTGCTTCAACGATGTAATACTTGGGACTGTTGTTCATGGATGGACCTCCTGCTGGTGATTGGTCGCCGACAGTATCGGCTCGTTTTCTGTACCTTATTGTAACATAAATTTCCCGAAATGCAAGCATTGTTTTTCGGTGACGGAGGAATGTTCATGATAAAAACACCACCGCCACGGTCCCTGTGGCTGTTCCTGCTCCTTCCTGCCCTGTGGATCGGTCTGAAATACGCCCTTCCGGTGGTGGTCCCCTTCCTTTTGGGCGGTCTCGTGGCTCTGGCGGCCGAGCCTGTGGCACGTCCGCTGACCTACCGGCTCCACCTGCCCCGCCCTTTGGCCGCCGGGATCTCGGTGACGCTGGTGCTGGTCCTGCTGACCGGCACCCTCCTTTGTCTGCTGGCGGTCCTTGCCAAACAGGCCACACGGATCGGATCGGTCCTGCCGGACCTGACCGCCACCGTAGGGAACGGTCTTGCCACCGTGGAAGACCGGCTCCTCCGGCTTTCTACCCACGCCCCGGAGGCCCTGCGACCAATGCTGACCGATAACGTCTCCGCCCTTTTCACCGGAAGCGACCGCATCATGGAGGGCATCGTGTCCCGTGGCCTGTCACTGGTCTCCCGGATCCTGACGGTGTTGACCGATGGCACCGTGGTCTTCGCCACCGGCATCCTCGCCGCTTACATGATCTCCGCCCGCCTCCCCCGGATCCATCGCTGGATCGGTCAGCAGATGCCGCCTGTATGGCAAGAATATTGGCTCCCTGCCCTGAAGGGCATGAAAAAAGGCGTGACCGGTTATCTCCTTGCTCAGCTCAAGCTCTCCGGGATCGCGTTCCTCATCCTCGTGATAGGCTTCCTCCTTCTTCAGATCCCCAACGGGCCCCTGTGGGCATTTGTGATCAGCATCGTAGATGCCTTCCCGATCCTTGGCTGTGGCACGGTCCTGCTCCCGTGGGCTCTGATCTGCCTGCTCCGGGGCCAGCGGCTCCACGGGCTGGGCCTGCTTGGCACTTGGACGCTGGTCTGGCTGATCCGCTCCGTGCTGGAGCCCCGACTTCTGGGCAAGGAGCTGGGACTGGACCCCCTGATCACCCTGATCGCGGTCTACGGCGGTCTGAAACTCTTCGGTCTGCCCGGGATCCTGCTGGCTCCCCTTCTGGTCATGACCGTCCTGCGCCTGATCCAAAGCCGTAACTCCGCCTGACCGCCCCTTGTGAAAACTCCACGGCTCGTTGGTAGGGCGGGCGCAACATGGACCTTTCGCTGTTACGACCTGCCCATCCCGGATCCCGGGGATCCGGGCATACGCCCACTCTCCTATTGACAAATCCCCCTCCCCGTGCTATGATTCCCATAATATATCAAAGGCTGAGAAGAGAAGAGTAAGCTGGGAAGACCGTTCAGAGAGCCCTGTCTGGTGTGAATGGGCACGGAGATACCTGCCGAACATGGTCTCGGAGCCGGACCGTCGATATTAGGCGGCCCCGGGCACGCCCGTTACAGCGTCCCAAAGGCAGTGCTTTGCGCATTGCGAAACAAGGTGGTACCGCGTCAATTTTTGTCGCCCTTGGCTCGTCCGGGGGCGACCTTTCATTTTCAGGAGGATCATTCTATGTGTGAAAAATGTAAAGGCAATTACTACATCACGACACCCATCTACTACCCCTCTGCCAACCTGCACATCGGCCATGCCTACTGCACCGTGGCCACCGATACCATGGCCCGGTTCAAGCGCCTTCAGGGCTTCAACGTGAAGTTCCTCACCGGCACCGATGAGCACGGTCAGAAGATCGAGGATAAGGCCAAGGAGGCCGGCGTCACTCCCCAGCAGTTCGTGGACAACATCGTGCTGGGCGACAAGGGCGTGCTGGACCTGTGGAAGCTGATGAACATCTCCCACGACCGCTTCATCCGCACCACCGACGACTACCATATGGCCGCCATCCAGAAGATCTTCAAGCGGATGTACGAAAACGGCGATATCTACAAGGGCAAATACTCCGGCAAGTACTGCAAGCCCTGTGAAAGCTTCTGGACTGAGAGCCAGCTGG
>JAFNXT010000155.1 GCA_017378975.1 Oscillospiraceae bacterium | reverse complement strand
GCTCCACGCCGCCGAATGTCCGGGCCACCTGACGGATGACCTCGTCTTCCACCAGGCCTTCCACCGCCGCAATGGCTGCCATGTAATTTTCCACATTATGTTCGCCGGGGATCAGAATGTCCTTCTTATCCAGCACCGGCTGTCCATCCCGGAGGATCATATCCCCCTCCAGACGGATGTGTACGTTTTTGCCCTGCCGGGAAAAGCTGCGGGTAATGCCGGGACCTTTAAGGTCCTTCGTCAAATCATTGTCGGCATTGACGACCAGAAGATCCGAATCCTTTTGGAAGCGGTAAATATTCTGCTTTGCCCAGACATACTCATCCATATCCTTATGGACATCCAGATGGTTGGGGGCCAGATTGGTCACCACCGCCCGCTGGGGGCTGTGGGTCATGTCCATGAGCTGGAAGGAGCTCAGCTCCACCACCGCATAGTCCTCCGCCTTCATCTGGCGGCACAAAGGCAGCAAGGGAGTGCCGATGTTGCCACCAAGCCACACGGTGTAGCCTGCGGCCTTGAGCATCTCGGAGATCAGAGTGGTGGTCGTGGTCTTGCCGTCAGAGCCGGTCACGGCGATGGTGTGACAGGGACAGACGGAGAAGAACACCTCCATCTCACTGGTGACCTCTGCGCCGCCTGCCCGAAGAGCCTCCAGCGCCGGGTTGCCGGGATGCATGCCCGGGGTACGGAACACCAGCTCTGCCCGGATCCCGTCCAGATATCCGGCGCCCAGAGACAACCGGCATCCCAGCCGCTCCAGCTCCAGCACCTCCGGATCGACCTTCTCCCGATCGGTCCGGTCACAGCCGGTGACCCGGCATCCATATTCCAAAAGCAAACGGACCAGCGGGCGGTTGCTGACACCCAGCCCAAGGACCGCGATCTCCTTCCCCTTCAGGGAGGAGAAATATTCGTCGAACGTCATCTGCATAAACACATCCTCATTTCCGACCGGACTTCGGACGATCCACATCGTAGACACCGGTGCCTTCATCGCCCTCACAGCGGTCCTGTCCCATATAGTATATCCCGAACCGAAAGATTTTTCAAGACTGTTTGACGATCGGAGATCTATCGGTTATAATGGCATGGCGACCAGATCGGACAGCCGCGGATGGAAGCCGAAAGGCTCCAGATGAGGAAAGTCCGGGCTCCACAGAGCAGGGATAACGGGTAACGCCCGCCGGGGGTGACCCCAGGACAAGTGCAACAGAGAGATACCGCTGACCGCCGCCAAAAGCGGTGGTCAGCAAGGGTGAAAAGGTGCGGTAAGAGCGCACCCGGCCCATGGTGACATGGGTTCTACGATGTAAACTCTATCCCGGAGCAACGCCGTGGAGGGACACGAGGTCTGCTCGACCGTCCCGAGGAGGCGGCTTGAACTCAGGAGCGATCCTGAGTCTAGATAGATGGCTGTCAAGACAGAACCCGGCTTACAGATCCGGTCGCAAAAGGGCGCGTTGCAAAACCGTTGGTTTTGCAACGCGCCCTTATCTTTCCATCGGTCAGCCCACACCGGCGGCAGTCCACAGGACCCTGCCCTGCCCCATGGTGCCCACGGAGCTGAAGTAATACACGATCCCGTCCACCAGGATCGAGCCCATGGTGGTCACACCGTCGCTGTAATAGTACAAACTCTTCCCGTGATCGTTCCACGCCTCATACAGCGCCGTCTCCTCGATCCAGTGAGCATACAGGGTCATATCCCCCTGCGGCACCGTATGGGGCTCCACACGGACCCCGTCCTCGGTGTACCAGCCTTGGAACACAGAGCCTGCCAACTGCGGTACCGGGAGCGACTGCAACGGTGTGTCCAGCGGCACCACCGTCTGATCCAGAGCCACAGAGCCACCCTTGGCATCCAGCGTGATGATGCCCAGCTCACCGGACTCCTCCACCACCTGGAACTCCGAGGACCACAGCTCCACGGTCTCCCAACCGATGTTCAGCTGCCCGGCCTGAACGTAGTGATCGTCTACGATCACCGCCAGCTCGTAGCGGTACTGCCCGGCGGGCAAGGTACGGAACATCAGATCCTTGGAAACGGAACTGCCGGAAAGGTCATAATACATGCCCTCCACCATATCCGTCACCGACAGCACCGGGATCTGCTCCTCGCCCAGCTTGTAGACCTGCGCGCGAACGGTATAAACGGAATTGAACCTGGAGGCGATCACGCCCTTGACCTGATATCCGTTGCCCTGCCGCAGGATCGTGGGGGCCACGGTGCCGGTGATGGAGATATCACTAAGGATCAACGACTCCATCCGGGTCCGGTCGGCGCGGACATAACCGTCCTTCTCCCCCACCCGGTACCAGTATTCGCCCATGGAATTCTGATACACGCCGGTGACCTGCAGGGGCTCACCGTCGAGAAGCTTGCGGACCAGCGTGGAATCCTTATCGATCATGGTCTCACAGGGCTGGCTCATGAGCTCGCTGCCGGTACAGATCACAGAAAGGTTGGACGGATAGGCTTTGCACCGGTCCGCATACCCCTGCTGGGAGAAGTGGACCACACCGTCGAAGGAGATGGTCGTGGCGGTGTAATATCTTGCGAATTCCTCGATGGAACAGCTCACGGGACTGCCCTCACGGAAATACTTGCCGCCGATGGTCAGACTGTAGCTCTCCATGAAATAGACCGTACCATCGATGATCGCGTGGATCATCAAGGCGTGTCCGTAACGGCGGCCGGCGCTGGATCTGGTCTGCTGGAACCCCACCAGCACGTTGGTCACATCCACCGTACCGCCCTCGGTCAGGGCGTTCAGGGCCTCCAGAAGGGTGTAGGACTTGGCGGAGAAGGACTGGGTCCGGAACCCACCGGAAGTGACGCGCTGGGCCGCATAGCAGTCATATTCCTGATTGCCGTTGTTGCCCACCACCTTGGTGGTGATCCCCAGAAGCTTGAGCTGGGCGTTGACCAGCGTGCCGCAATAGCCGTCGAAGGAATAGCGGCCGGTGAGGGATCGGGCTTCCTTGTACAACCGGATGATCTGCCGTTCGATGCCGGAAGCGGATACCGACACCGCCCCGACCTGCTGTGGCAACGCCAGAGCGGCCATCATCACCAGCGCCAGAACGAAACTGACGATCCGCCGGGTCTTGCCGGACATACGCTCCCCTCCCTTTCTTTCATGTCCCCCGGCGTCCATACCGCCGGAAGCGCGGGGCTTTTGCCCCATATATCTGAGCGTATCATACCACATCCTGCGCAAAAAATCAAGTTTTTCCACAAAAACGTTACAGTTCCTCCACTTTTTCACCACATACGGGCACTGCCTCCCGGCAGATATCTGTAAAAGCGTACGGATCTTCATGAAGACCCAGAAGGGCGATGCAAAACCAACGGTCTTGCATCGCCCTCCAAATATCACAGATTCTCTCTGCCGTCCATGGGCCGCATGGACATACTGATCTCCAGATTACCGTTACGGCAGCGGAGCTCGTCGATGAACTCCTTCTCCGTACCGGGCTTGCGGAGCACCAGATCATAGGTCAGCCGGTTCAGACTGCCCAGATTGGTGGTACGGACGCTGATCAGCTCCGCCTTGGAGGCGTACTTCTCCAGCAGATCATCGAACACCGTAGGATAATCCAGATCCTCCGGCACAGTGATCCTCAGCTCCCGGCACATGGTAGCGTTCCACCGGCCGCCGAAGCCGATCACAGAGTACAGCAGGCTCACCACACACAGGATCCCGGCGAACAGCGCGCCGAAGCCCGGGTAGCCCATACCACAAGCCAGACCCACTGCCATAGCAAGGAAGATCGCGCCGATCTCCTTGGCGGTACCGGGACTGCTGCGGAAGCGCACCAGAGAGAACGCACCGGCCACCGCCACACCGGCACCCAGATTTCCGTTGACCATCATGATCACCGCCGCCACCATGGCAGGCAGGAGCGCCATGGTCACCATGAATCCGGCACTGTGAGGGGTGCGGAAGGAATAGACCAACGCCATCACCGCGCCCAGAAGCAGTGCCGCCCCGATACAGATCAGGAAGCTGCCCAGCGTGATGCCGGTCAGGCTGTCATACATACTGACGAACTTAGAATCCCACATTGGAAGGTCCTCGACTTTCTGTGATCTTTTCCCGCAGGAGCGTCTGATACGCTCTGCCGTATTTGGAGAAGGACTCCTTCCGGAGACCCTCCCTGCTCAAAAATTCCATCATCCACACAGGGATGCCGCCGGAGGCTTTCACCTCCAGCACCGACTGTTCCGGATCGATGATCGTCCGTCCCCCCGGCTGGAGGGCCAGATCCATCCCATCGGTCCGATAAGCGATGTTCCAGTCCAGCGTCACCCGGAATCCGCCGTCAGCAGGATCGTACCAGGCCAGACGCTCATAGCTGATGTACACCTTGGGCTCCAGCGTCCCATAGAGATCCCGGAAATACCGGAGCTCTCTGGCGATCTGACACTCCCGTGTCAGAGGTGCCCTTCGTTCCATGAAATCGAAGGCCTCCTCCTGCGTCACCGGCACGCGCCGCTTGTAGACGATGCCACGGTATTTCTTCTTCATCTCAAGGAACACGTCCACACCGGGGCCCAGAGGGCCGTAGCTTCGTAGCCGGAGCTTTTCTTTGTAAACAGGTCCCTCCAGAGAGTGCCGGATCAGTCGGTAGTCATCGGTGTCGTAATAGAGGTTGCAGATGGTCTTCCGTCCGTACCGGTCCGGCTCCATCCGCTCCGCCATGAGCTGTTCCAGGGCCAGCCGTTGCTTTGGCCCCAGCAAAAACTTCAGTTCCCTCCGCTGGAACACATCCATCGGCATCCCCTCCTTCCCATGCGTCTGTACTGCTATGATACCATGGGCTCCTTGAGCCATCCTTAAAGAACATATCACCCGATCATGACCAAACCATGAACAGGACCGCGATGATACGATCATTTTGCATCATCTCACGGATTTTGCGTATTCCGTGGGGGTGATGCCGAATTTCTCCTTGAATTGCCGGGAGAAATGATGGACGGTAGAGTATTGCAACTCCGCCGCGATCTGAGTGAAGGTCATGGAATCCTCCCGGATCATCTGCTTGCTCTCCTGGAGCTTGATCCGGCGGATGTACTCACCGGGAGAGATCTGCAGGTTCTTATGGAACAGCGCCGTCAGATAGCTGGCACTGACCTGTACTTTCTCCGCCACCATCGGCACCGTCAGCTTCTGCCGCACATTGGCGGAGATGAACTGTTGGGCCTTGCGGATGATCTCGTTCTCGGAGTGGACCCCGTTGGAGGTCTTCAGCTTCCCGGCAGGGGCATCCACCTGCCGCAGGAGCAGGATCAGGAGCTGCTCAAGCTGGGCCATGATCAGATCGCCGGACAGCTCGTCCGGTCCTTCCTGCTCCCGGAGCATCTGTTGCAGGAGGGTCACCGCCTGCTGAGGTGCCTGGAACCGGCGGCCTCGGAGCCGCTCCAGACCCTTGCCCTCCAGTTGGAAGGAGATCGTGACGAACCGGGGCGCCACGCCCATGTCCGAATACTGCATATGGAACTGATCCGGCATATAAACCGTCACGTCCCCCTGCTCCAAAAGCAGGTCCTGCCCGTCCACCACACTGTGGAGGGAGCCCTGATCCACATAAGTCAGCTCCGTCATGGGGTGTGCCTCGCCGGGGAAGATGAACCCCTGTTCCTTCTCCTGATAGAAGAAGGTGTACAGGCTCTCCACCCGCAGTCTCCTGGGCTGTTGCAGGCCGGAGCCGAGGGAGCTTTTTCCGATCTCCTCCGGAGCTTTTCGGTAGGCGATCTCGGCGGTAGCCTCCTTATCCAGCGGCACCAGACAGAACACCACCCCGGACCGCAGGGATACGGGCTTATCCAGATAGAAATGACGGAAGTCCTCCTCCCCCACCCGGACGGCCAGCACCGTCATGGGGCTGTGACCATAGAGCCAGGTATCCGACTGGGTCTGATACACAGGGAACTCCCCCTGTCCCAGCTGGAGACGGCGCACGAAATCCCCCTTTCCGGCAGACTTGGTGCTGTCCGGACGTTCAGGAAGGATCGTGCCATAGGCCTGGAAAGTCATGGGGTTCAAATGTCGGATCATAGGGCCTCCTTGGATAGGATCTGGATAAAAATGACGGGGCTACGCACGGTAGCCCCGTCATTATACGATATAAAATGCAAAATGGCAAATAGTTTTTGGTAAATTTATCGCTGATATTCAAACTGGAAATCGTAGATGTCCACCACGTCCCCATCCTCGATGCCCATCTCCTCCAACCGGGCGAAAAGACCGCACTTGCGAAGCTGCAGATCGAAGAAGTTCCGGGACTCGTAGTCGTCGAAATTGATGTCCAGGATCAGCCGCTCCAGCCAGCTTCCGGTGATCACCCAAGTGGAGCCCAGATGCTCGATCACCAGATCCTCCGGTCTGCCGGCCTCCACCACAGGGGCCACATACTCCGGCTCATAGATCGTCACCGGAGGCAGGGTGCGGAGCTTCTCCGCCACCACCCGCATGAGGTTCCGGGTGCCTTGAGTGGTACCGGCGCTGATCTCATACAGCTCACAGCCTGCCGCCTCCACACGCTCACGCAGGCGCTGGAGGTTGTCGCTCTCCGGCATCAGCAGATCCGTCTTGTTGGCCGCCACGATCATAGGACGGTCGGAAAGGTCCACGCTGTAGTTCTTCAGCTCCGCGCAGATCGCGTCGAAATCCTCCACAGGATCTCTGCCCTCACTGCCGGAAACGTCCACCACATGGACCAGCAACCGGCACCGGTCGATGTGCCGCAGGAAATCGTGGCCCAGACCCGCGCCCTCTGCCGCGCCCTCGATGATGCCGGGGATGTCCGCCATGACGAAGGACACGCCCTCATCCACGAAGATCACGCCCAGATTGGGGAACAGGGTGGTGAAATGGTAGTTGGCGATCTTGGGACGGGCGTTGGAGGTAACAGAAAGCAAGGTGGATTTGCCAACATTGGGGAAACCAACCAGACCCACATCTGCCAACAGCTTCAGTTCCATAATAATATCACGTTCCTGACCCTTTAGACCGGCTTTGGCGAACCGGGGGACCTGACGGGTTGCAGTGGCATAGTGGGCATTGCCCCAGCCGCCGCGGCCGCCCTTGGCGATGATGAAATCCTCGCCGGTGGACATATCTGCAATGATGGCATTGGTTTCCGCGTCCCGGATTACCGTGCCACGGGGCACCTGAATGATCAGATTCTCGCCCCGCTTGCCGCTCATATTCCGGCCACGGCCGTTTTCACCGGCCTGAGCGGAGTATTTCCGCTTATAGCGAAAATCCAGCAGGGTAGACATGTGGTCATTGACCCGAAGAATGACGCTGCCGCCATGACCGCCGTCGC
>JAFNXT010000154.1 GCA_017378975.1 Oscillospiraceae bacterium | reverse complement strand
TGGCCTTCGTGGTGCCCTCCGGCGGTCTGAAGGAAGTGGAGAAGATCCTCACCGACACCGACGAAGAGGCTTCCTTCACTCTGGGCTCCAAGCACATCCTGTTCCAGATCGGCGGCGCCACGCTGGTGTGCCGTCTGCTGGAGGGCGAGTTCCTTGACTGGCGCCGGGTGGTCCCCACGGACTGCCCCGTGAAGCTGTGCGCCCATGTGTCGGATCTGGCCTCCTCCATCGAGCGTGTGGGTCTGATCGTTTCTGAAAAGTATAAGAGCCCGGTCCGTTGTGTGTTCTCCAACCAGGTGCTGTTGCTGAAGACCAACACCACCATCGGTGCCGCCGAGGACCGTTGCGCCATCGCCGGTGACGGCAAGGAGCTGGAGATCGGCTTCAACGTCCGGTATCTGGCAGACGCATTGAAGGTGATCCCCAGCGAGGAAGTGATCCTGGAGCTGACCAACGGTCTGAGCCCCATCGTCCTGACCCCGGCGGACGATAAGTACGATTTCTCTTATATGGTACTGCCCGTGAGGATCCGGAACGGCTGACCTTCAACTTAGATATGAGATATGAGATACGAGATACGAGATATCCCGTTGAATTGACCATATCTCGTATCTCATATCTCGTATCTCGTATCTTTGGAAAGGGAGTATCTCTATGAAAGTAAAAGTCACCCGTCGTGACGGTGCCACGCCTGTGGTGATCGGTACGGAATATATCAAGCTGGAGGCCGCCATGAAGCTCCAGAACATGGTCCCCTCCGGCGGCTCCGCCAAGCTGGAGATCCAGGAGGGCAACGTGCTGGTCAATGGAGAGGTCTGCACCATGCGGGGCAAGAAGCTCTACCCCGGCGACCGGTTCACCTTCGATGGGGAAGAGTACCTCATCTCCATCCATGCGACTTGATAAGCTGTCCCTGCGGGACTTTAGAAATTATGTAAACTTAGAAGTGGAGTTCGACCCCGGGGTGAACCTGATCGTGGGTGACAACGCTCAGGGGAAGACCAATCTGCTCGAATCCATCTCGTATCTTGGCACCGGGAAGAGCTTCCGTGCCCAGCGGACCTCGGAGATGGTCCGGTTCGGGGCGGAGTTCGCGGAGCTCCGGGGGGAGGTCTTCTCTCAGGAGCGGGAGCAATCGATCCGCTGGGTCCTGTTCCCCAACGCCCGGCCCCGGATCCTGGAGCGGAACGGTGCCAAAAAGCGGTCCGCCTCTGATGTGGCAGGGGTTTTGCCCTCGGTGCTGTTCTGTCCGGAGGATCTGATGGTCCTGAAGACCGGCAGCAGCCAGCGCAGACGGTTCGCAGATCATGTCCTTTCCGGTCTGCGGCCAAATTACGAGGCCGCTTTGACCGAGTACCAGAAGATCCTGGACCACAAGGCCCGGATCCTTCGGGACAAGGAAGAGGATATGTCGGTGCTGGCGATCCTGCCGGAGTTCAACGCCCGTCTGTGTCAGGTGGGCGCTCTGCTGATCTCCTACCGGGCCCGGTTCTTCGCCTCTTTGGGTCAGGCGGCCCAGACGTACCACCGGGAATTCTCCGGCGGTCTGGAGGAGTTCCGGCTGACCTATAAGACGGTATCCACCGTTACGGACCCCTTCGCCCCCGTGGAAGAGATCCGCTCCCAACTGGAGGACCATCTGGAAAGACATTACCGGGCGGAGCTGGCTTCCTGCCAGTGCCTGACGGGTCCCCATAAGGATGATTTCGATGTGGATCTCAATGGCATCAGCCTGAAAAGCTTCGGCTCACAGGGCCAGACCCGTACCGCCGCCATCAGTCTGAAGCTGGCACAACGGGAGCTCATGGCCAAGCAATGGCAGTCCGAGCCCCTGCTCCTGCTGGATGATGTCTTATCCGAGCTGGACCCCAAGCGGCAGGACTTCCTGCTGAACCAGATCAGTCACGGTCAGGTCTTCATCACCTGCTGTGAGCCGGAAAAGGTCACCACAGGAAAAAACATCCGTATCGAAAACGGAAATATCATAGGATAGATATGTAGGGCGGGGGCTTGCCCCCGCCGCCCATGATCATTTATGATCATGGGAAGGAACGATATCAAATGATGCACTTGCTACGAAAGTGCCAGACAGTCAAAAAAGTGGTGTCAGTCCGAGACCAGTCCGCAGACAGCTCCGCGCCAAGAGCCGCCTCCGGCGGTCATGCTACGCATAGCCTGCGGGCTTATGGTCGTGGGGATCCCCC
>JAFNXT010000153.1 GCA_017378975.1 Oscillospiraceae bacterium | reverse complement strand
TCGTACCGTGACCATGCCTGTGGATCTGATGTTTGATTTCACCGTCGGTCATTGTTTCAGCGGCACCGTCGGTGTCACGTCGATCCGCTATACGGTGGGGGTTTCCGGGCGGATGCCAGACCGGACGAGCAACAGCAGCTCCGGAAACTACCATCAGTATACGCTGGAGCATTCCAGCCGGAGCAGTCTTACGGATGTGAGCTTCGATGAGGGCATCACCCACATCGGCAGCTACGCGTACTATCCCTATTATAGCAGTGGTTCTTCCACTACCTATACGACAGTTTTAGCGAATGTGTCGCTTCCTTCCACGCTGGAGACGATCGGTGAGAGGGCGTTCAGCAACTGTACTGCGCTGACAGGAGTGGAGCTTCCTGAAGGGATGACCAGCCTTGGTGCCTATGTATTTTCAAATTGTGACGCATTGACACAGATCCGGATCCCTGACAGCATCAGTCGGATCCCTCTGGGTTGCTTCTATGACTGCGATGGCATTGCGGAACTGTTGATCCCGGACACGGTCTTGGCATTGGGCAACGAGGCATTTGCCAACATGGACGGACTTCGTACGGTGACCATGCCTGTGGACGTGTGCTGTGAGTATGGCTACGCCCATCCTTTCTGCGGTACTTCCAGTGTCACTTCTATCCACTATTCAAAGGGCAGTACCGGTGTGATGGAGGACAGAGTCGATTCTTCTTCCGGGAACTACTATCAGCATACGCTGGAATTCGTCAGCCGCAACAGTCTGCTGAAGGTGAGTTTCGCTGAGGGCATCAGCCATATCGGCTCGTATACTTATTATCCGTACTATTCCTCGGGATCTGTCAGTTCCAATGACACGGCGCTGGAAACAGTGGAGCTGCCGTCTACGCTCCGGTCGATCGGGGAAATGGCCTTTGCGCGGTGCTCTGCGCTGGATACTGTGGTATTCACCGGCGCGGCCCCGACGATCAGCGCGAATTCTTTCAACGGTGTCACAGCGGTTTGTAAGTATCCTGCCAACGAGCCCAGCTGGACGGTAGATACCATGGCCGATCACGGCGGCACGTTGACCTGGCAGGTCTATTGCAACGGAGAACACGATTATGTGGACGGTTTGTGTACAGTCTGCGGCGAGGAAAAGCCGGTCACGGATCCCGGTCTGATCCTGAAGTATCCTACGTTGTCTTTCGAGGATGAGATCATTTACAATGTTTATTACACAGTCACCGATCCCTATTCCATTGTGGAGATGGGTCTGATGATGCTCTCTTCCTACGATGCGGAGGCGACGATCGATGATGCTATCGGTCTAATACCTGGCTATGTGACCAACGGCACCATGTATCTTGCCAAGTCTGAGGGCATCCCGGCGGCCTATATGGGGGATGCCGTGTATTTCAAGGTCTACGCCAAGCTGACCGACGGTACTTATGCCTACTCCGGTGCCGGTGGCTACAATGCCAAGGCTTATGCTAACACCATCCTCAGTGGTGGCTACACCGACGAGATGAAGTCCCTGGTGGTCGCCATGGTGAACTACGGTGCCGAGGCCCAGCGATACTTCGGGCACAACATAGATAAGCCGGTGAACGGGGCTTTGACTGCTCAGCAGTTGGCGCTGGTGGCGGGCTATGATGAGGCCATGATCGATCCCGTGGTGGCGGCAGACGGTGCCAAGACCGTGGATTTCGTCAGAGTCAACTCTGATTTTAAGACGCTGTATCCTTCTGTGTCCTTCGATGGAGCCTTTGCGGTGAATTTCTACTGCGCTCCGGCGATCGCGGTGGATGGGACCATGACCCTGTACTGGTGGGACGTGGAGACCATGGATGTCGTGGAGAAGCTGAGCGAGGAGAACGCATTGGGCTCCATGGAGATGGTCTGTACCGATGGGACATGGTGGGGACAGGTGGCCGGGATCGCGGCGAAGGATATGGACAAGACCTACTATGTGTCCTGTGTCTTCGAAAGCGGCGGCCAGCGGATCACCACCGGTATCATCCCATATTCTCTTGGTAAGTACTGCGAGGGCAAGGCGGCCGCTGACGGCGATGCCCAGCAGGCCTTCGCGCAGGCCACTGCGGTGTATGGCTATTATGCCAAGCGATATTTTTCCGGCATCGCATAAATAAAGATGTCATCGCGGGCCGCTGTTTACGGCGTGGTGATCTGCCTAAGCTTTCTGCCGCCCTACGGGCGGTCCGGCGCAACGGAAAGCTGTAGGGGATCGCCACGGAGCTGTCGCTCCTCGCGATGACATTCTTTTCTGGGAGTTGAATTGTTTGGAACAGAGGTGTACAATGGACGTATCTATTGGATCGGGAGGTCTTGATATGGTAGAACAGTTGTTTCGGGCATTGGCGGAAGTCCCTCAGATCGAGGCGATCGCTTTGGGTGGTTCCAGAGCCGGGACGCATTTCGATGATAGTTCGGACTATGATATCTATCTGTATTGCACAGCCCCTGTGGGGGAGGAGGAGCGACGGAGGATACTGGAGCCTCTTTGCTCCTATGTGGAGTATGGCAACCATTTCTGGGAACTGGAGGACAACGGCACCTTCAAGGATGGGATCGATTTCGATATCCTGTACCGGGATCTTGACGACCTCGTGACGGGAGTGGCATGGGTGGTGGAGGGCTTCCACCCCAGCAATGCCTATACCACCTGTATGTGGCATAATCTCATCACCTGCAAGGTCATTTATGACAGGACAGGGCGGTTGGGGGCTGCCAGAGAAAGGTTCACGGTGCCGTACCCCGAGCAGCTGAAGAAGAACATCCTGGATCAGGGCTGGCGGCTGCTGACGGATTCCATGCCGGCCTATCGGGATCAGATCCTGAAGGCCGCCAAGCGTGGGGATCTGAACAGCGTCAACCATCGCACCGCCGCGTTCCTTGAGACCTATTTCGATATGCTCTTCGCGCTCAATGGGGTGACCCATCCCGGCGAGAAGCGGCTGGTGCAGCTGGCGAAGGAGATGTGTCCGGTGCTGCCGGTGGGGTTCGAGGATGATATCTCCGCGGTGTTCTGCCATATGTTCACGGATGCGGAGGGCTTGGCGGACGATCTGGAGCGGATATTGGGAGCGCTGAAGGATATTTTGTGATCACTTCTGAGTTAGCGGCGGGGGCGAGCCCCCGCCCTACAACTATTTTTGTTATTTTTTGAAATTGGCTATTGCATTATTCCACCGGTGGTGGTATAATGTCCCCAGCTCGTGTGATCGGAGGCTAAAGAACATGGTCGTCAACAATGTTGCTGCACAGTTTTACTTTAGCTACTATTACTTTTTTGCTCAAAAAAGGTAATAGCGATTTGTGCTGCAATGGATCGACAGGAGCTGTAGATACCATCGTTGTTTTTTCAAGATGCCGCACGGATCGGATCCGGGCGGCATCTTTATTTTATTATCCAGGAGATGTTTATCATGATCGCGATACTCAAACACGGTACGACCCCTGAACAGACCCAGCATCTGATCGATTGGCTGGCCCGGATGGATCTGGATGTCCATGTTTCTCAGGGCGCACAGGTCACGGTCCTTGGTCTGATCGGTGATACCAGCCGGGTGGACATGGAGCTGTTGGGAAGTCTTGAGATGGTGGAGTCCGTCAAGCGGGTCTCCGAGCCCTTCAAGCAGGCCAACCGGAAATTCCATCCCAATGACACCGTGATCGATGTGGGCGGTGTGAAGATCGGCGGCGGTAACTTCGTCATGATGGCAGGACCCTGCTCCGTGGAGTCCGAGGAACAGATCATCGAAGTGGCGAAGGCGGTGAAGGCCTCCGGTGCCAATATCCTCCGTGGTGGCGCGTTCAAGCCCCGTACCTCGCCCTATGCTTTCCAGGGCATGAAGGGGGAGGGGATCCAGCTCCTGCTGAAGGCCAGAGAGGAGACTGGCCTGCCGATCGTGACGGAGATCATGAACATCTCTACGCTGGATCTGTTCCGGGACGTGGATATCATCCAGGTGGGCGCCCGGAATATGCAGAATTTCGATCTTTTGAAGGAACTGGGCAAGACGGACAAGCCGATCCTTCTCAAGCGCGGTCTTGCCAATACCCTGCAGGAGCTTCTCATGAGCGCGGAATACATCATGAGCGGTGGTAATGAGCGTGTTATGCTGTGTGAGCGTGGCATCCGTACCTTCGAGACCTATACCCGGAACACGCTGGATCTGACGGCGGTATGCGGTCTGCATGAGCTGAGCCATCTGCCGGTGATCGTGGACCCCAGCCATGCCACAGGTAAGGCGAAGCTGGTGCCGCCTATGGCAGTGGCGGCGGCCGCCGCCGGTGCGGACGGTCTGATCATCGAGGTCCACAACGATCCGGCCCATGCCATGTGTGACGGCGCCCAGTCTCTGACACCGGCCCAGTTCGATGATCTGAGCCGTCGGGTCAGGAAGGTCCGGGAGGCGGTCCTATGACGGTGGGCATCCTTGGGCTGGGGCTGATCGGCGGTTCCTTGGCCAGGGCTTATTCGCTGGAAGGACATCGGGTGCTGTGCTGTGAGAAGGATCGGGACATCCTGTCTTTCGCCATGCTGTGCGGCGCGGTGGAAGGAGAGCTGACCCCGGAGGATATGGGACAGTGTGATCTGATCCTGTTGGCCATCTGTCCGGAAGGGGCGGGGGACTGGATGGAGGCCCATGCACCCTTCGTCCGCAAGGGGGCCTTGGTGATCGACTGCTGTGGCGTGAAGGAGAAGATCTGTCGGCGGTGTTCCCCGTTGGCGCAGAAGTATGGATTCACGTTCGTGGGAGGTCATCCTATGGCCGGGACCCAGTTCTCCGGCTTCAAGTACAGCAGAGCGGATATGTTCTGCGGTGCTCCTATGGTGCTGGTGCCGGATCGGTTCGATGATATCGAATTGCTGGAACGGGCGAAGAAGGCCTTGGGTCCCTGTCATTTCGGGAGATTCTCCGTGACCACGGCGCAAGAGCATGACCGGATGATCGCCTTCACTTCCCAGATGCCCCATCTCGTCAGCAACGCATTCATCAAATCCCCCACGGCTTTGACACATAAAGGATTCTCTGCCGGGAGCTATAAGGATCTGACGAGAGTGGCATGGCTGGATCCCCGGATGTGGGCGGAGTTGTTTCTGGAGGACAGGGAGCATCTGCTGTTCGAGCTGGATGGTCTGATGTCGGAGCTTCAGAAATATCGGGATGCGATCGATTCCGCAGACGGTGATGCGCTGGTGGCCCTTCTGGAAGAGGGGAAACGAAGGAAGGAAGCGGTGGACGGATGAGGAGAGTCGAAGTGGATGCCTCCCGGTCCTATGAGGTCCTGATCGGGAGGGGCTTGCTGGCAGGTCTGGGACAAGAGGTCCGACGGGTCTGCAAGGCAGAAAAGGTCGCCATCGTCAGCGATAGCAATGTTTGGCCTCTGTACGGTGAGGCAGTCAAAGCGAGTCTGGGACGTGCGGGGCTGGAAGTGGTCCGGTTCGTATTTCCGGCGGGGGAAGAGAGCAAAAACGGCACAGTTTTCCTTGGATTGGTGGATTTTTTGGCACGGGAACAGATGACCCGTTCGGATTGTCTGGTGGCACTGGGCGGCGGTGTGGTGGGGGACCTGACGGGGTTCGCTTCCGCTACTTATCTCAGAGGCATCGCCTGTGTGCAGGTGCCTACCACCCTGCTGGCGGCGGTGGATTCTTCCGTGGGCGGTAAGACGGCGATCGATCTGCCGGCCGGGAAGAATCTTTGCGGTGCGTTTTGTCAACCACGTCTGGTGGTCTGTGATCTGGATACCTTGGATACTCTGCCGGAGGATATCTTCCGGGATGGATGCGCCGAGGTGATCAAATACGGTATCCTTTATGACGAGGGTTTGTTCCGCCATTTGGAGGAGCATCGTCTCCGGTTCGACCGGGAGGCGGTGGTCGCCCGGTGCGTGGAGCTGAAACGGGACGTGGTCATGGAGGACGAATTCGACACCGGGGCCCGGATGAAGCTGAATCTGGGGCATACCGTGGGACACGGCGTGGAGGCGCAGAGCAGGTTCACGGTCTCCCACGGTAAGGCGGTGGCCATCGGAATGGCGATCGTGGCAAGGACCGCCGCCGGCCGAGGCATTTGTCAGCCGGAGGTCCGGGACCGGATCGTTGGGATCCTGGAGCGCTTTGGACTGCCGGTAGGGACGGCCTTCGGTACCGATGCGCTGTATCGGTCGGCCCTTTCGGATAAGAAGCGTTCCGGCGGTCGGGTGGATCTGATCGTGCCGGAGCGGATCGGATCGTGCAAGATCCTGCCCACACCTGTGGGAGAGTTGAGAACATTCATCGAAGAAGGTCTTTGATATGGACATCATCATCCAGCCCCGTCTGCTTCGGGGCCAGATCGACATCATACCATCTAAATCTCAGGCACACCGGCTGTTGATCTGTGCCGCTTTTGCTGACAGACCGACCGAACTCCGTTGCCCCCAGACCAACCGGGACATCGAAGCCACGGTGGATTGTTTGCAGGCTTTGGGAGCGCAGATCCGGCGGACGGATACCGGATATGCTGTGTTCCCGGTGGAACGTGTGCCGGAAGCGGCGGTCCTGGATTGCTGTGAAAGCGGATCGACGTTACGCTTCATGCTCCCGGTGGCGGGATCGTTGGGGGTGGATGCCACCTTCCTTATGGCCGGGCGTTTGCCTCAGCGGCCCTTGTCTCCTTTATGGGAGGAGATGGAACGGATGGGGTGCCGTCTTTCACGACCGACACCGGATACCATCCGGTGTCAGGGGAAGCTCCGGCCCGGAGCATACCGCATCGATGGGGGCGTCTCAAGTCAGTATATCACAGGACTTATGCTGGGACTGTCCTTGCTGGAGGGTGAAAGCCGTTTGGAGATCACCGGGAAGATCGGCTCCAAGCCTTATATCCGCCTGACCGAAGATGCGATCGTACAGTTCGGGGCGGACCCTGTGAGGCTCGGCGGTGTCAGGTTCCGTTCTCCCGGGTGCGTCGACGTGGAAGGGGATTGGAGCAACGGTGCGTTCTTCGTCACGGCGGCGGAGCTGGGGAGCAGATTGGATATCCGGGGCCTTTCCCATACTTCGGCGCAGGGAGACCGGGCGGTGGTAGAGATACTTGCCGGGCTTCGGGAGGGGATGGCCACGGTTTCGGCGGAGGATATCCCCGATCTGGTCCCGGTCCTGTCTGTGGCGGCTGCGATGGGGAATGGGGCGGTGTTTACGGAGGTCTCCAGACTTCGGTCGAAGGAGTCGGACCGGATCGCTTCTACCATCGCTATGATCGAAGGGCTTGGCGGACGGGCGGAAGCCGGTGAGGATCGTTTGACGGTATACGGGACCGGCCTCAGGGGAGGTACGGTGGATGCCGTGAACGACCACAGGATCGCAATGTCTGCGGCCATCGCCGCAACAGTATGCACGGAGCCTGTCACCATTTTGGGGGCAGAATGTGTGAAAAAATCTTATCCTCATTTTTGGGAGGAATACAGTCGTTTAGGAGGGACCTATGAGCAGTACATACGGTGATACTTTGAAGCTGTCCATTTTTGGACAGTCCCATGGCACCGCCATCGGTATGACGCTGGATGGAGTGCCTGCCGGGCTTCCGGTGGATATGGACCGGCTCCGGAGGTTCCTCGCCCGTCGCGCGCCGGGGCAGAACGATTGGTCTACGCCCCGGAAGGAGGGGGATGAGCCGGAGTTTCTGTCGGGTCTTTTGGATGGACGGACCTGTGGCGCGCCGATCGCGGCAATGATCCGCAACAAGAATACCCGTTCCGGGGATTATGAACAGCTCCACGACTGCCCACGGCCGGGCCATGCGGATCTTACGGCTCAGGTCAAGTATGACGGCTATCAGGATGTGGCCGGTGGCGGTCATTTCTCCGGTCGTTTGACGGCACCGCTGTGCATCGCCGGTGGTATGTGCAAGCAATGGCTGGAGGAGATGGGGATCCGGATCGGTGCCCACATCGCTCAGATCGCCGGTGTTCGGGATGTGCCCTTTGATCCGCTGAAGCCGCAACTGGATAAGGTGGGACCGGTGTTCCCGGTGCTGGATGGCGCCGCCGGTGCATGGATGCGTGACGCGATCGCGCAGGCACGGTCTGACGGGGACAGCGTGGGCGGTATCATCGAATGTGCCGTCACCGGTCTGCCGATCGGTGTGGGAGAACCGATGTTCGGCGGCATGGAGGGACGGATCGCTCAGATCGTTTACGGTGTTCCTGCTGTGAAGGGCGTGGAGTTCGGTGCCGGTTTCGGTGTGGCGGAGCTTCGGGGATCGCAGAACAATGACGGTTACGCCATCCGGGATGGTGAGGTGGTCACTCTGACCAACAACGCCGGAGGGATCCTTGGAGGTATCACCAACGGACAGCCCCTGATCTTCCGGGCGGCGGTGAAGCCTACCCCGTCGATCTATACGCAACAACAAAGCATATCCATCCACAGGATGGAAGAGATGCCTCTGAAGATCCAGGGGCGGCACGATCCGTGTATCGTGCCACGGGCGGTGCCGGTGATCGAGGCGGCCGCCGCGATCGCGGTATATGACGCGATCCTTTCAAGACTACCGAATTACAGGAGGGCTTATTGATATGGGACTGGATGAACTTCGTAACGAGATCGACATGATCGACGAACAGCTGGTGAAGCTGTTCTGTCAGCGGATGGAGGTATCCGCCAGAGTCGCAGACTATAAGAAGGAGAATGATATGCCGATCCTGGTACCGGCCAGAGAGCGTCAGGTGCTGGCCGGGGTGGCGGAAAAGGCTGGAGAAGAGATGGGGGACTATGCCCGGGTGCTGTATTCCATGCTCTTCGAGCTGAGCCGGA
>JAFNXT010000152.1 GCA_017378975.1 Oscillospiraceae bacterium | reverse complement strand
GGGATCGTGACCATGCTGGAGCTGGGCTGTGGCTTGCTGGTGAACCGGCAGTATCAGGTCTGGGACTACCGGCAGGAGCCTTTGCAGTTCTGCGGTCAGATCTGTCTGCCCTTCAGCTTGCTGTGGGTGGGGGTCAGCGTGGCGGCGATCTGGCTGTATGACCGGCTCAAGCACCATCTTTTTATTGACTTTTCCCGGCGATAAGATAAAATAGGCAGTGAATCAGAGTAAAGTGAGGTCACTGCTTATGAAGAAGATCATGTGTGCGGCATTGGCTGCGGTCCTGGCCCTGTCCATGGCGGCCTGCGGCGATCCGGAGCCTACGGAGCCTGTGGGAACTACCGCTGAGCCCACTGAGACCACCACCGACCATGTGGTGCCCTTCGATCCCACCACGGCGCCCCCCACGGAGCCCACCGAGGCCACCGTCCCCACGGAGCCGCCGGAGACCACCAAGATGCGTCTGGTGGCCGATACCACCGTCCGTTGGGAGCCCGATGAGCACGCCGTTTCTCCCGGCACCCTGCTGGCAGGCAACGAGGTGGACGTGATCTCCTTCTCCAAGGACTGGGCGAAGATCCTGCTGGGCAACGACATCTGCTATGTGCCCTCCGCCACCGTCCGGGGGATCGGGAAATATCTGATCGTGATCGATGCCGGCCATCAGGGCAAGGGCAACTATGCCAAGGAGCCCGTGGGTCCCGGTGCCACCGAGGAGAAGGCCAAGGTGGCCTCCGGCACCGAGGGCGTCGCCACCGGGATCCCGGAGTATGAGCTGACCTTGCAGGTGTCCAAGAAGCTCCAGCAGGAGCTGTTGGCCCGGGGCTATGAGGTGGCCATGATCCGCAGTACCCATGATGTGGACATCAGCAACGCCGAGCGGGCGCAGGTGGCCAACGGGCTGTATGCCGATGCCTTCCTGCGGATCCACGCCAACAGCGTGGAGAACAGCGCCACGAACGGCATCATCACCGTGTGCCAGACCAAGGACAATCCCTACAACGGGGCCCTTTATAAGGAATGTAAGGAGCTGTCCACCAAGGTGCTGGACGCCATGGTGGCCGCCACCGGTGCCAAACGGCAGTATGTGTGGGAGACCGACACCATGAGCGGCATCAACTGGTGCACCGTGCCGGTGACGATCGTGGAGATGGGCTTCATGTCCAACCCCGAAGAGGACCGGCGTATGGCCACGGAGGAGTATCAGCAGAAGCTGGTCACCGGCATGGCCGACGGCGTGGATGCCTATTTCAAAGATTGAGTGCAGAATATAAACGTTCTGTCATCGCGAGGAGCGCAGCGACGTGGCGATCCCCCAAGATCTGAGGGGGATCGCCACGTCGGCCCGTGGGGCCTCCTCGCGATGACATTTTTTCAAAATGACACAGGAAGTACACAGGGGTATGGTATCTAAAATGTAGAAAGGGGGAGATCGTATGGGACATAGGATCCTGATCGCGGAGGATGAGCCGAAGTTGCGGAGCATCCTGTGTGATTTTTTCATCAGCCGGGGGGATACGCCGGTCCCGGCGGCGGACGGTATGGAGGCGTTGGAGCTGGCGCAGGCTCAGGAGTTCGACGGGGTGTTGCTGGACATCATGATGCCCCGGCTGGACGGGCTTTCCGTCTGCAGGGCTTTACGGAAGAACAGCGACGTGCCGATCATCTTCCTGACGGCCCTGTCTGACGAGGACGATAAGCTGTTGGGTTACGAGCTGGGGGCCGATGACTATGTGACCAAGCCCTTCACCATGACGGTGCTGTATGCCAAGCTCAAGGCCCTGATCCGCCGCAGTCGGGGAGATGTGATGACCGAGGACCGGCTCACAGCCGGGGAGCTCTCGGTCCGGCTGTCTTCCCGGCAGGTGGAGGTGGCAGGTCGGGAGGTGGAACTGACACCCAAGGAATATTCCCTGCTCGTGTGTCTGATGCGCAACCGCAACACGGTCCTGAGCCGGGAACAGTTGTTGGTCAAATGCTGGGGCTACGACTACGAGGGAGAGGCCCGGGCGGTGGATACTCACATCAAGCGGCTCCGGGAGAAGCTGGGGGACGCTGCCCAAATGATCCGCACCGTGGTCAAAGCCGGCTACAAGCTGGAGGTGTGACCGATGAAAGAGAAAAAGGAGAAAGCGAAGCTGTCTGCCACCGCCGCGATCATGTGGCGGATCTCGGCGCTGGTGCTGGGGCTCTGGGCCTTCGCCATGAGCTACCTGACGGTGCTGTTGGCGCAGGATATGTACGACCATTACGACAGCCACATCGCCCGATATACCGCCCGTGAGAGCTTCGGGCAGACCGGAGATCCGGTGGCATTGGAGCGCGAACAGATGCTGCTCCACGCCGCCGCTTTCGACAGCTTCGCAGCCCACGAGCTGGAAATGCCTTTGTACCAAAACCCCTACGAGGACGAACCGACCATGAAGCGGATCCTGAAGGGAGATCTTCTGTATGATGTCGCCATGGTCTTCTATGACGGTCAGACCCATTCCGTCATCGACCCTCAGGACTACTGCACGGTGACCTATATGGACGAAGCGGAGTGGTTCGGCGGCTGTGAGGTAGCCGAGCGCCACACCTACATCGACCTGACGGAGGGCGACTTGATCCCCGGCAGTGGCTCGGGTACAGCCGTGTATCTGAACCATTTCGACGGGAACAGGCTCACCGGCTATTTCGAGGGAGACCGGTTCGTTGTGACGGATATCGACTATCTGAACATCCAGTACCCCGGTCTGCTGCCCAAGGATCTGACCCTCGGTCAGGCGGACAGTCAGGGCCATCTGAAATGGCACGAGGCCTATGAGGGCTCCGTGGAGACGGACCGGGAGCTGGTGCGGATCTACACGGACGAGATCCTAAGCTACGGACGGCTGGAACAGTCGGTCACATCGAATGGTCAGACCTTCGGATCCATGGGGGAGCTGGCATCCCAGTACCTGCGGAAAGCCGAGCCGCTCGGGCAGGAGAGCCTCTGGCACGCGGTGATCCTGCGCACCGGCCACTATACGGATGTGGACGGACAGGTCAGCCGATACGTGGCCGCGATCAGCTGTTGGCCCTTGTATTCGACCGTGCTGCGGCTGCAATGGTTCTATGTGCTGACCCTGCTGCCGCTGGTGGTGATCCTGCTGCTGCTCCGGCGCAGGCTCCGCCGGGAGCTGGGTGGGCCGCTGGCGCAGATGGTCCTCCATGGCCGGAAGGGCTTCGCACCCTTGCCGGAAACGGTGGGGTCCCGGTGGCAGGAGCCCTGTGAGCTGGAGCAGTGGTACGTACAGACCCAACAGCGGACCCACGAGATGCTGCAGGAGAACAGACGACTGCGCGCGGCGATGGACTATGCGAAAAATGCGGAAGAAAGCCGGAAAAAGATGGTCTCCGGCATGGCCCATGAGTTGAAAACGCCGCTGGCGATCATCCACAGCTACTGTGAGGGGCTGGAGGAAGGGATCGCGGCGGAAAAGAGGGTGGAGTATCTGCAGGTGATCCGGGAGGAGACGGAGCGGATGGACGGCATGGTGCTGGAGCTTCTGGACCTGAGCCGTCTGGAGGCCGGTAAGGTACGGCTCCAGTCGGACCGGTTCTCTCTTCCGGCGCTGACCCGTTCGGTGTTCGGGGATATGGAACTCCTGATGGAGAAAAAGGGTCTGACCCTCCACGAGAGCCTTGTGGAGGACTTCCAGATCACCGCCGATGAGGGGCGGATCGGTCAGGTGGTCCGGAATCTGGCCTCCAATGCCGTCAAGTACACACCGGAGGGAGGCAGGATCTGGCTGAGCATCTACCGGCACAAGGATCAGACCGTGCTGACCATGGAGAACGAATGTGAGCCGCTACCGGAGGAGGCGCTGGCTCAGGTCTGGGACAGCTTCTATCGGGTCAGCGACTCCCGGACGGAGAAGGGCACAGGACTGGGGCTCACGGTGGTCAAAACGATCATCGAGCTCCACGGCGGTTCCTGCCATGTCATGAACACCCAAAACGGGGTCCAGTTCGGGTTCCGGTTGCCGTGATCCGGCGCTGTCATCGCCAGGAGCGTAGCGACGTGGCGATCCCCCAAGATCTGAGGGGGATCGCCACGTCGGCCCGTGGGGCCTCCTCGCGATGACAGTATTTTTATGCGTCTGTTCGTGAATTTATTTTGAAGAGGGACCGGGCGGTGTTTTTTTCCTTGCTTTATGCTGTCAAATGCTTTAGAATCAGGATGATGAAGAAACACGTCCGCCCTTGTGGGCGAGAAGGATAGGAGATGTCTATGAAAAGAGCGCTCTGTGTTTGTCTGGTCCTGGTGCTGATGCTGGGGCTTTCTGTGGCGGCTTCCGCTTTGGGCGGTGTCACCGTGGAGACGGCGGGGGATGTGGCCCCCGGCAGCACCGTTTTGGTGTCCGTCACCGTGGAGGGTGGCGTTGACGTGGTGGGGTGCCAGATCGAGCCCCTGTTCGATACCACCATGTTCCAGTTGGTCTCGTATCACTGGAGCCTGCGGCCCGACAGCGAGATGACGGACCCGGCCAGCGGCGCGTGGGTGGCCGAATGGCTCACTCCCGTGACATTGCGGGGGAAGGTCCTCACCTTCACCCTGAAGGTCCTGCCCGGTGCCGCCGGGAAGGCGGCTTCCATCAGTTGTCGGATCGATGCCTGGGATGAGGGCTTCGAGCCTGTGGACCTCGGCGAGGTCACGGCGGCCCAGATCGGCGGTACCTGTGCCCACACCTACGGTCAGAAAGAGGATCCCGCTTACATCCAGACCCCCGGCGATTGCCGGAATGCCGCGGTTTATTTCGTAAGCTGTACCAAGTGCGGTCAGAAGGGCACCGGCACTTTCATCGGGAAGCAGTTGGGAGACCATGTCTACACTGCCAAATTGGAGACGGAGGACCGTCTGGCGCAGAAGGGCGATTGTGTCACCGGCTCCCGGTACTATTATAGCTGTACCGGTTGCGGACAGCCCGGCACCGAGGTCTTCACCTCCGCCATCCCCGCCGGTCACAACTTCGGGGCAAAGACCGAAACGGAAGCCTATCTCAGCGACCCCGGCGATTGCCAGACCCGGCGGAGCTACTATTACAGCTGTACCGGCTGTGGTCTGAAGGGCACGGAGGTCTTCTCCTCCGAGAAGAAGTTCGGTGTCCATCAGTATGCCAACGACTGCGACAGCGATTGCAACGTTTGCGGCAAGTATCAGGAGCCCAAGCATCAGCCGGACACCCGGTGGTCCACCGATGCCGCCGGTCACTGGTATGTCTGTCTGCAGTGCCGTCAGCGTGTGGACTACCAGCCCCATGTCCCCGGTCCGGAGGCTACGGCGGAGGAGCATCAGGTGTGTACCGTGTGCCAGTATGTGCTGGCGGTGTCCGATGAGCACCGGTGTGAGTTCAGCCCGGAATGGAGCTATGATGAGCGCAACCACTGGCATGCCTGCTCCTGCGGCCTGTCCGGCGATCTGGATGCCCATGACTGGGTGCGCGTGGAGACGGACCGCACGGATGTGGTGATGTCCCGGTGCGGGATCTGCGG
>JAFNXT010000151.1 GCA_017378975.1 Oscillospiraceae bacterium | reverse complement strand
TACACTCCGTTGACCCACCGAAATTCATAGGCTACGTGACGATCATGGGCCGTAGTCCAGACCGCCGACGCACCATCATCCATGGTCGCGACACCGATCAGTTCCCCGTCACCGTACACCTCGATGGCGTTATCGCTCCAGCCATCACCATAGCTGTCCGACAATTCGATCGTGATCAGACCTTCTGTACCCGCGGCAGAAGCCATCGGCGAAAAGCACAGCAACAACAAAAGTGCCACACTCAGGCCAATGCCAAGAATACCGCCCAGAAGCCATCCATTCAAACGCGATCTATTCATTAGCTAGTCCTCCTTCGATATATAATAAGCCTTATTTTATACATAAATCTTAGCATATCGCATAATAATTGTCAACAGTTTACCTTCGTAGATTTTAGATTTGTACAAAAGATCTATTCGTCTCCTCCCCTTTTCGCGACGTTCTCCGGATGCAAAAAGACCTCAGGGAGACAGGCTCCCCGAGGTCCTTTTTCATTTCAACGAAGCCAGGTCTTCTATCCGCGAATTCCAAGCCCCGGACATCCAGAGGTCCACATAAGGAAAGATCTTCTCAACATATGTGGCATAGTCATGGTAACGTGTCGGATCCATGTCATATAAGAAACTGTCCATTTCCATCCCGGCTCCGGGGGACTTGATCCTTTGCTCGCTGGAGGTGCCCGGGACACGTTCTTCTGTATAGCCATATCCCAAAGGATCGGCCCAAACGGTATACCGACTCAGATAATAGTCCTTTTGGACCACATGCTCGGATCCTGTGATATGGGCGGTACCTTCTCTGTATTCGTAATCGTATTCATTGCGCACACGAACACTGCACATATTGCCGTCTATAAATCCGAGCTCGATCTCTTTACCTGCATCGTCCAGATCCCAGACCGTGATCGACTCCTGATAAGCCCTGAACTCCGCGATGATCCCGCCGGCAAAATAACGGTCGTCAGCAGTATAGTTCTCAACGAGGACCTCGATCGACAACAGCGCATCACCGTCACGGACCCCAATATCATATAGATCTTCAGAAGTGATGTAGACCGCGTCGGGATACCGGGAACGGATCGCATCCTCCAGTACAGCGAATCCGCTCAACGTACCGGGATCGCCTGTATACGCTCCGGAAGCCCTTAAGCAGATATACAGCACCCGATCATCCTTCAGCCGGATCTCCTTCCGGACATCTCCACCGACCACTTCCAACTCCAGATCTTCACGCTGACCGTCCCGGAGGAAACGCAGGGAATACCTCCCCTCCGACAGATCCAATACCGCCACGCCATTTTCATCGGTGGCTCCATATTCCTGTCGTCCGTCCCTGTCGGTAGCGATCACAGCGGCTCCTTGCGCAACGCTTCCGTCCGCCTGGGTCACGACGAGCTCTACCTTCCTGTGCACAGACGGATCCCCCACCGGTAGCTCCGGCTGTGTGGGTATCATCGTCTCCTCAGGACGGACCGTGTCTGTGGTCGTGTCGGGCCCCACCGTGGTCTGCGGCACATCGCGACCATCATCCGACCGGTCTGTCAGCAGGACCGCGCCGACCACACACGCGCACAGAACTGCCGCTATGGCAACAAAAATGATCAATTTCCTTTTGTCCACAGCCATATCTCCTCCTATACATAAACACGAATGGCCAGTCAGATACTCCGCCGACCAATGATCTCCTCCGCTACCCGTCTGCAGGCATCAGGGTAGGCCTTCGTCATGGCACAGCGATATCGGGGGACTGTGCTGAAATCACCGGATTCAGTATACACCATGGCCGCGCAAGCCTTACAACTATCTCTGGCATCGCATCCGGCACATTTCGCAGGCAGTCGGATGGACTGCGCATACTGACGTGCATATCCCCACCCCTCGTCGAAGCCCACCTCGAATACGTCCGGAGCCCCCTGGACAGGCATCATCCCGCAAGGCAACATCGTTCCGGACCAGGTCACCCAAAAACTGCATTTCCCCGCACGACATCGGATCGGCTCGCCCTCACCGGCATCAGGACACCCATCCGTATCCCCAGGGGTCGGGGGCAGGCCCTGCTCCATCTGTTCCAGAAAGCGATCATCTCCGTTCATCAGGCGGACGATCTGTGCCGCATGATAGGACGCTTCCTCCGGCGTGGACCGGTCGTTCAGACCGACCATGGTCTCATCCCGACGCAGAGGTGGGAACATATAACTCGAAGCCTGGACGATCAGTCCTTCCTGCCGGGCAAAGGCGAATATCCCTTCCATGTCCGCCGCGTTTTGAGGAGTCACACTGCAATTGATCTTTACGCAGATCCCCGCCTGTTTCAGAAGGCTGATGGCTTTCGTCACCTTCGTATAGCCTTTCGGATCTCCGCAGAGTCTGGCATAGGTCTCGTCGGAAGCGCCATAGAGCGTGATGTTGATCCTGTTCGGCGGTGTCTGCTTCAGCCATGCCACGGTCTGCTCATCGATCAGGGTGCCATTGGAATTGATCGACAGGATCAGTCCCAGACGGTGCAGACCTTGGAAGATCTCTCGAAAGTCTGATCGTAAAAAGGGTTCTCCG
>JAFNXT010000150.1 GCA_017378975.1 Oscillospiraceae bacterium | reverse complement strand
TCGTCCCGCACCAGCTGGATGCAGCGCAGGATGACCTTCAGGGCCTGACGGTCGTTCTCCCGGTCGATCAGCTGGCACAGGAGCTTGTGCATCATGGGACCCACCACGAACATGTGCTTGGTCTCCTTCTTGGCGATGAAGGCCAGCTGATGGCCCCGGAAGGCCCGCATGATCAGGATGGGATCGGAATCGTTGCAATGGTTGCACACCAGCAGGAACCGGCCCTGCGCAGGGACCTTATCCAGTCCCTTGGTCCTGATATCGATCCTCAGCACCGGGAGCACGGCCTCCAGAAGCATCTCCACATACTGCCGGTAGTGGGGATCGTCCTCCTCCTGCTCCTGCTCCTGATCCACCCGTTTGCACAGGAGCATCAGATAGCCGAAACAGATGCCGCACCCCAGGACCGTGAAGCCCAGCGCCAGCAGAGGATAGGCCCACAGCCAGGTATAGCTCTCAAAAATGCCGCAGGGGAGCCCCACAGCCGCCGCCAGCACCAAGGCCAGCATGACGATGAAACGCAGTAACATCTTTCTATATTTCCTCCATTCCGTCCCACCGGAACGCTCCCACGGGACGGGCATCGCCCGCGCGCCGCGCCGAAACGCCCCGATCCGTGTGACTTCCCAATATTATACTCCATCCTTCATTTGTAAACAAGTAGTTTTTTTGCTTTAAGGGTAGAAATCCCACAGGAAAGCTGGTATAATATGATATTGGTGAAAATCGATCCTAAATACAGAAAGGAACCACTTACCATGGGCTTATCTGCGACCGCACCGTGGCTCAGATACTACGGCACCACCCCCGCCTCCCTCGACTATCCCCACACGACTATGTACCAGCAGGTGACAGAGACCGCCAAGCGGTATCCTGACAACATCGCCTACAATTTCATGGGCAAGGAGACCTCCTACCGTGACTTCTCCGCCCGGATCGACACCGCCGCCCGGGGCTTATATGCCATGGGTCTGCGTAAGGGCGACAAGATCACCGTCTGCATGGCCAACACCCCTCAGGCGCTGGACTGCTTCTACGCCTGCAACCGGCTGGGTGTGGTCCCCAACATGATCCACCCCCTGTCTGCCGCCAAGGAGATCGCCCATTACCTGAACTTCTCCGGCTCCAAGGCGATCCTGACGCTGGACCAATTTTATGAAAAGGTCGCCTCCATCCGGGATGACCTCCATCAGGAGGTCACGATCCTGATCGCCAAGGTGGCCGACGAGCTGCCCTTCCCCCTGAGCGTCCTGTACCCCATGACCAAAAGCGCCCGTGCCATCAAGAAGCTGCCCAAGACCGGCTACACTTTGTGGTACGACATGATCCGGGCCGGGAAAGATGCCAAGTTGCCGCCCCATGACGGCCAGTATGATGACTGCGGCGCGATCCTCTACTCCGGCGGCACCACCGGCACCACCAAGGGCATCATGCTCTCCAACCTGAATTTCAACGCGCTGGGCCTGCAGACCATCGCCGCCTCCGGCTTCGGGTCCGTGGCAGGCATGAAGATGCTGTCGATCATGCCCGTGTTCCACGGCTTCGGTCTGGGCGTTGGCATCCACACCGCCCTGATCGGCGGTGCCACCTGCATCCTGGTGCCCCAGTTCAGCGTGAAGGTCTATGCCGACACCCTGCTCAAGCAGAAGCCGGAGCTGATCCCCGGCGTGCCCACCCTCTTCGAGGCCCTGCTCCGTGCCGAGGCTTTGGAGAAGGCGGACCTGAGCTTCCTGAAGGGCATCTTCTCCGGCGGCGACAGCCTGTCCCCGGAGCTGAAGAAGAAGGTGGATGCCTTCCTGAAGGAGCACGGCTGTACCGAGCAGATCCGGGAGGGCTACGGCACCACCGAGTGCGTCACCGCCTCCTGCCTGACCCCCAAGGACTACGCCCGTTCCGGCTCCATCGGTGTCCCCTTCCCGGACACCTTCTATAAGATCGTGAAGCCCGGCACCACGCAGGAACAGCCGGCCAACCACGAGGGCGAGATCTGCCTGTCCGGTCCCACGGTGATGCTGGGCTATATGGACGCGCCGGAGGAGACCAAGTCCACCCTGCGGAGCCACGGCGACGGCCGGATCTGGCTCCACACCGGCGATCTTGGCCATATGGACGAGGACGGCTTCATCTACTTCCGCCAGCGGCTCAAGCGCATGATCATCACCTCCGGCTACAACGTCTATCCCTCCCAGCTGGAGAACATCATCGACGGTCACGAGAAGGTGCTCCTGTCCTGCGTGATCGGTGTGAAGGACCCCTACCGGGTCCAGAAAGTCAAGGCCTACGTGGTGCCCATGCCCGGCATCGAGCCCACGGAGGAGCTGAAGCAGGAGATCCTCAGCTATTGCTCGGAGCACATCGCCAAGTACGCCATGCCCAGAGAGCTGGAGTTCCGGACGGAGCTGCCCAAGACTCTGGTGGGCAAGGTGGCCTACCGGGTGCTGGAGGAAGAGGCCAACGCCCGGGAGGCTTCCCATTGAAGAAGCGGATCTGGGAGCTGGATGCCCTCCGGGGACTGTGTATCCTGATGGTACTGGCCTTCCACCTGATCTTCGATCTGGTGGAGGTGTTCCGGCTGGTCCGGTGGGACTATCCCGGCTGGTTCCTCCTGCTCCGTGACTGGGGCGGCCTGATCTTCCTGATCCTGTCCGGCATCTGCGTCACCCTCGGCAGCCGGCCCGTCCGCCGGGGCCTGACCGTGCTGGGCTGTGGCATGGTCTGCACCGCCGTGACGGTGGCCATGACCTTCTTCGGCTTCCATCCCAGCATGATCATCTGGTTCGGGGTCCTCCATTGTCTGGGCACCTGTATGCTCCTGTGGCCCCTGTTCCAAAAATATCCATGGTGGGCCCTGCTCCTGCTGGGTCTGACCGGGATCGCCCTTGGCTTCCTGTTCCTGCGACTGCGGGTGGATACCGTCTGGCTGATCCCTCTGGGGCTCATGTTCCCCGGCTTCGCTTCATCCGATTATTTCCCCTTACTGCCCCATTTGGGTTTCTTCCTGACCGGCACGGCGCTGGGTAAGACTTTGTACGGCAAAAAACGGAGCCTTTTCCCTTCCGCTCCCCGTTGGGCAGAGCCTCTGACCTTCTGCGGCAGACACTCCCTGTGGATCTACCTCCTGCACCAGCCGGTGCTGTATGCGGTCTGCCTGATCCTCGCATCCATCTTTTGATACCCGGAGGGACCCTTTATGAAAAAAATCCTGACCCCTGACTATCTGCCCTTCCTGACCCTGACCGGTGGTCTGCTGGGCTTCCTTTGCCGCTTCCGGACCTTCGGTGCCGGCCCCAACAGCGAAGCCCTGTACACGCCCCAGCCGGTGGCGTGGACCCTCCTGTGGCTGGTGTCCGCCCTGACCGTAGCCGGGATCATCCTTGGCTGCCGCGGTATGGTGACCGGCACGCTCCATGAGCACAGCTACCCCCGGTCCCTGACCTCCGCCATCGGCACTGTGGCCGGTGCCGTCGGCATCCTGTCCGTGTCCCTGCCCCTGCTGACCGCCGGAGCAGACCGGTTGAGCCTGATCGGCGGCATCCTCGGCACCCTTTCCGGTGTCTGCCTGTTCGTGGTGGCGGTCCTGCGTCATCAGGGCAAACAGCCCCACTTCCTGCTCCACACACCTGCCTGCCTGTTTCTGGCGGTCCATCTGTTCGTCACCTGCCGGGGCTGGAGCGATCTTTCCCAGTTGGGACTGTTCCTGATCCCCTTCCTTGCCCTGACCACCCTGATGCTGGCATCCCACCGGAAAGTCACCTTCGATGTGGATCTGGGCGACCGGAAAAACAGCGTCTTCTGGAGCCTGACCTCGGCCTACCTGTGCATCGTCTCCATGGCAGACCAGAGCCAGCTCCTGTTCTTTGGCTGTATGACCGTCTGGATGCTCGCCGACCTCCCCAGCCTCCGCCCGATCCCCGCAGAAACCGACCTGTCCGCTGTAGAAACGGAGTAACGCCCCTTTTGTAGTAGGTCGTAACAGCGAAAGGTCTATATTTTCGCCGTAGGGCGGGGGCTTGCCCCCGCCGCCGCAAGGCGCTTGCGATTTGCGGCAAATATGCCGTTTTGTGTGCCCTTGCAAAGCAAGGGCACCGGCGGGGGCAAGCCCCCGCCCTACCAACGAGCCATGAAATTTTAAGTATTATGACATACTGTAGCGGAAAGGAGGGATGCCCCGTGGAGCTCCCTGAGAAGATCTTATACTGCATCGATACGCTGGAACGGGCGTCCTTCCCCGTTTATGCCGTGGGTGGCTGTGTCCGTGACTGGCTGTTGGGCCGTGAGCCCCACGACTTCGACCTTTGCACCGCCGCCCGGCCGGACCAGATCCAGGCCCTGTTCTCCGGGCACCCTCTGGTCCTTGCCGGACTGAAGCACGGCACCGTGGGCGTGGTACTGGATCACGAGGTGGTGGAGATCACCACCTTCCGCACCGAAGGCAGCTATACCGACGGCCGCCACCCGGATAATGTCCGGTTCGTGGAAGACGTGGATCAGGACCTGTCCCGTCGGGACTTCACCGTCAACGCCATGGCATGGTCCCCGACCCGGGGGCTGGCAGACCCCTTCGGTGGACAGACCGATCTGCAAAAGGGGATCCTCCGTGCCGTAGGCGATCCGGAACAGCGGTTCCGGGAAGACCCTTTGCGGATCCTCCGGGGCGTCCGGTTCGCCGTCCGTTACGGCCTGACCCCGGACCCTGCCACCGAAAAAGCCATGCAGGCCATGGCACCGCTCATGGACGGACTGTCAAGAGAACGGGTCTTTGATGAGTTATGTAAACTCCTACCTCTGGTGGTGGCAGAGGACCTGATCCGCTACGCCGCCGTGATCACCCAACCGATCCCGGAGCTGGCCAGCGCCATCGGCTTCGACCAATGCTCCCCCCACCATGCCTACGATCTGTATACCCACATCGCCCATGTGACCGCCGCCGTGCCGGAGGACCTGACCTTACGCTGGGCGGCTCTGCTCCACGACGTGGGGAAGGTCCCCACCTTCACCCGGGACGAGAATGGCCGGGGCCACTTTTACGGCCACGCCAAGGTCGGTGCCCCGATCGCGGACCAGATCCTCCACCGCCTCCGTGCCCCCACGGACCTTCGGACGCAGGTGGTGACGCTGGTGGAACAGCACATGATCCGGCTGGAACCGGACCGGAAGCTCCTGCGCCGCCGCCTGAGCCGCTTCGGCAAAGAGCGGACGGAACAGCTCCTCCTGCTCCAAACGGCAGACATGGGGAGCAAAGGCACCGGTCACGAAGAGGAGCTGACCGCCTTCCATCAGGTCCGCCAGCTTCTGGACGAGCTTTACGGGGAAGACACCTGCCTGACCATCCGGGATCTTGCCATTGACGGCACGGACCTGCTGGCCCTTGGCTTCCCCGCGGATCATACCCTTGGCCAATGCCTCCGGCACCTGCTGGAGCAGGTGGTCGATGAGACCCTCCCCAACGAAAGAAACGCCCTCCTCGCCGCGGCGAGCTGTCATCGAAGCTGATCAAGGGAGCGAAAACCATGAGAAAAGTGAAATTCCTGAAGCTTCTGGCGGCGCTCCTGTCTTTCCTGCTCCTGACCGGCTGTGTCCGGCCCCCGGAGCCCACCGATCCGCCCTCCGCCGAAGCCACGCCCCTGCTGACGGTCCACTATCTGGACGTGGGGCAGGCGGACTGTGCCCTGTTGGAGTCCGACGGTGCGTACATACTGATCGACGGCGGCAACGTGGGCGACAGCAGTCTGGTGGTGAGCTACCTCCGGAGCCAGGGCGTCCTGGAGCTTTCCGCTGTCTTCTGCTCCCACGCCCACGAGGACCATGTGGGCGGCCTGCCCGGTGTGCTGGCGGTGTTCCCCACGGAAGCCGTCTACGCTCCCACCGCCACCCATGCCTCAGACTGCTTCGATGACTTCGTCTATTACACCGACCAACAGGGCCTGTCCATCACCATCCCCCAGCCGGGAGACCGGTATACCTTCGGGGATGCCACGGTGGAGGTCTTAGGTCCGGTGAAGAGCTATCCCGACCCCAACGACACCTCTCTGGTGCTGATGGTCACCTGCGGTCAGCGCCGGTTCCTGTTCACGGGAGACATGGAGACCGGAGCCGAGAACGATCTGCTGGATTCCGGCGCTTCGGTGAAGGCCGACGTGCTGAAGGTGGGTCACCACGGCAGTGAGACCTCCACCGGCTACCGTTTCCTCTACGAGGTCTCTCCGGAACACGCCGTGATCAGCGTGGGTGCCGATAATACCTACGGTCACCCGGACGAGGTGCCCCTGTCCCGGCTCCGGGACGCCGGTGTCACGGTCTACCGCACCGACCTGCAGGGTACCGTCATCGCCTCCACCGACGGCAAGGACCTGACCTTCTCCTGGGAGACCGGAGAAGCGCTTCCCGAAGTAGAAACGACACCCACGGTCTTCATCGGCAACATCAAGTCCAAGGTCTTCCACCGCACCGGTTGCGGCAACCTCCCCAAGGAAAGCAATCAGGTCTATTTCCTGACCCGCTTCCTGGCCGAGCTCGCCGGCTACACCCCCTGTACCCAATGCCTGTCCTAAACCATGATCCGCAGGGCCAAAGGCTCCGCGGAACACATCATCCTCCCTTACCTGCCATGACTACCTTCCACATCCAGATCGCCGGGCAAGTGGCCCAGGTCCACGCCCTGTTCCCCAGCACCAAAGACTACTGCTGCCGTTATGCCACAGACCTGCCCCCGGACCTGACCGTCACCGTGACGGAAGAAGACCTGCGGTCCCAGCAGGCGGCGCTGGACCGGGAAGCGCAGGAAGAAGGCTTCCGCCGCCGGGTCTTCACGGACCCCTTTCTGGAACGCACCGTGATCCAGGAGAAGATGGCAGACCACCTGCTGTCCCATGAGTGTCTGCTCTTCCACGGCAGTGCCGTGGCAGTGGACGACATGGGCTACCTCTTCACCGCCAAAAGCGGCACCGGAAAATCCACCCACACCAGACTTTGGCGTGAGGTCTTCGGGGCAAGGGCTCTGATGATCAACGACGACAAGCCCTTCCTTCGGCTGGAAACCGACCGGGTCCTGATCTGCGGCGCTCCATGGAGCGGCAAGCACGGGCTGGACACCAACATCACCGTCCCTCTGGCCGGGATCTGTATCCTTGAACGTGGCAAAGAGGACACCATCCGCCGGATCTCCCCCGAGGAAGCCCTGCCCCTGCTCCAAAAGCAAGCCCATCATCCCCCGGACCCATGCCTGCAAGCCCTGTCCCATGCCCTGACAGACCGTCTGTCCCAACAAGTCCCCCTGTGGCACATGACCTGCACCCCCACCCCCAACGCCGCCACCACCGCCCACAACGCCATGCGCCCTTGTCCATCCTTTGCTATCACCCAGTTAGCGTAGGGCGGGGGCTTGCCCCCGCCGGTGCGCTTGCTCCGCAAGCGCACGAACAGCAGT